>NZ_JBVJCD010000023.1:0-4333 GCF_055588985.1 Streptomyces sp. NPDC041970 | reverse complement strand
GCTCGCCCCCCGGCGGCGCCGTGTCGCTCAGCTTGGTCCCCACGTACGCGGTGCCGACACACCGCTCCCGCAGCGCGCTCTCCCATGTGGCGCGCGCGGCCGCCGCACGGCGCACGCGACCGGGGCGCCGCGGGATCCCGCCGGCGCGTGAGCCGTCGGCGGCCATGTCCGTCCACGCCTGCCGGATACCGGCCCTGCGGGTGGCCGAGGCGCGTGCCGCGCACGGCGCGGAGTCCTTCGTATACGCGTTCGGCCGGTCGTCCCCCGCCCTGGGCGGGGCGCTCGGCGCGCGCCACATGGCGGAGATCGGCTTCGTCTTCGGCGATCCCACCGGTCCGCCGACCGGTCCCCACGCCCCGCGGGACCTCTCCGACCGGATGCGCGAGGCGTGGATCTCCCTCGCCCGGACCCGTCGGCCCGGCGGCTCGGGCGACGCGTCACCGCCCTGGCCCGCCTACGCCGAACGCCGCTCCGTGATGCGACCGGGCGACGGGGCGCCCGCCGTGGTCGAGGATCCCTCGGCGGACGAACGCCTGCTCTGAGCGGGCCTGCGCGGGAGCGCGCCCGAGGCCGTCCGACCCGCCGGGGCGGGGGCCGCGCCGCATCGAGCCCGCCGGTGGGCCAGGCCACCGGCGGGCTCGTCGCGTACCGACGGGCGCCGAAGGGCGGTGGACCCCGCGCCGCCTCGCCCGTACGAAGGCCGCGCCCGGAGACGGGGCCGCTCGGCGGACGGGCCCCCGCCTCCGCCGGATGGGCCGCGGAGGTCCGGCACGAAGCACCGGGGCCCGCGAGGTTCCGGGCCGCACGGCTGTCGGCGCGTCCCCGGCGGGGCCGCCACGGGGGTGAGCGGCTGGTGACGCAGTGCTGCCGAGAGGGCCCCGGCAGGTGAGGCGCGCCACGAGACCCACGTCACCTACGACCTGTCCTAGGAGAGGCGGCGGCCCCCACGCGGCGTAACGAACCCCCTAAATGGCTCATAAATAATCATTCCACGACGAAAAGTAGTAAAAGCGGTCATTGCTTCCAGTGTCGGGGGCCGCTAACCATGGAGTCCGGCAAGCACCGAGCACGAGCCAGCGACGAGCGCCCACCGGCGACCGCGGCCGCGCCCCTCGGTCCGCCGCCGCGGCACCAGGCCGCGCAGCCCCGTTCCCCACCAGGAAGAGCTCACGTATGCCCCGCATCTCCAGCCTGCGCATCACCCGTACGCACAAGCTCGCCACCGCCGCGCTCGTCGCGGCCGGCTCCGTCTCCGCCATAGCCGCCACCGGCGCCCAGGGCGACGCCCCGACCGCCTCGGCCCGGCCCTCCGCCGCCGTCCAGCCGGTCGCCGCCGCGAGCATCCCCACGGCGCAGGACATGGCGGCCGTCAGGGCCGCCGAGGAGAACGCCGCCGAGCAGGCGGCGGCGAAGGAGGCCCTGGCCGCCCGCGAGGCCGCCGCGGCGAAGGCCGTGGCGGAGAAGGCCGCCGCGAAGGAGCGCGCCGAGAAGCAGGCCGCCAACCGCTCCACCGAGCGCAAGGCCCTGGCGCCGAAGAAGTACGCGAACAACCTCGACGGCTGGATCCGCCAGTCGCTCGACATCATGAAGAAGCAGAACATCCCCGGCTCGTACGAGGGGCTGCACCGCAACATCATGCGCGAGTCCAGCGGCGACCCGAACGCCGTCAACAACTGGGACGTCAACGCCCGCAAGGGAATCCCCTCGAAGGGCCTCCTCCAGGTGATCCAGCCCACCTTCGAGGCCTACCACGTCAGCGGCACCCCGAAGAAGCTCACCGACCCGGTCGCCAACATCACCGCGGCCGCCAACTACGCCGCGGACCGCTACGGCTCGATCGACAACGTCGACTCCGCCTACTGAGTCGGCTCCGACCACCGACCGAACAGACCAGAACAAACCGCGAAGATATGACTAATCGCGGTGGTGCGTACCCCGGATGGCCGAAGGGTAGTGCTGCGCGGACACCACCGGTCCGCGCGTGCACCCGCGCGGAGCCTTCTGGAAGGGCCTGACGCACATGGCACAGCCGTTCTCGCTGCCGGACTTCTACGTACCGTATCCGGCCCGGCTCAACCCCCACGTCGAGGCGGCGCGCGCACACACCCGGCGGTGGGCGCGCGGCATGGGGATGCTGGAGGGGTCCGGCGTCTGGGAGGAGAAGGACCTGGAGGCGCACGACTACGCCCTCCTGTGCGCCTACACCCATCCCGACTGCTCGGCCGAAGCGCTCTGCCTGGTCACCGACTGGTACGTGTGGGTCTTCTTCTTCGACGACCACTTCCTGGAGCTGTTCAAACGCACCCGCGACCGGGTGGGCGGCAAACGGTATCTGGACCGGCTGCCCGCCTTCATGCCGATGGAGCGGGGAGCGGCGACCCCGGAGCCGGAGAACCCGGTCGAGGCGGGGCTCGCCGATCTGTGGGCGCGGACGGTCCCGGCGATGTCGGACGCCTGGCGGGCGCGGTTCGCGGAGGCGACGGAGAACCTCCTCAACGAGTCGCTGTGGGAGCTGGCCAACATCGACGAGGGGCGCATCGCCAACCCCGTCGAGTACATCGAGATGCGCCGCAAGGTGGGCGGCGCGCCCTGGTCGGCGGGGCTGGTGGAGTACGCGGCGCGCGCCGAGGTGCCCGCGGAGGTCGCCGCCGCCCGCCCGCTGCGGGTGCTGCGGGACGCGTTCTCCGACGCGGTGCACCTGCGCAACGACCTCTTCTCCTACCAGCGCGAGGTGGAGGACGAGGGGGAGAACAGCAACGGGGTGCTGGTCGTGGAGAGGTTCCTCGGCTGCTCCACCCAGGAGGCCGCCGAGGTCGTCAACGATCTGCTGACCTCGAGGCTCCAGCAGTTCGAGAACACCGCCCTGACCGAGTTGGGCCCGCTCTGCGCCGAGCGGGGCCTCGACCCGGCGCGGACCGCCTCGGTGCTGGCGTACGTCAAGGGGTTGCAGGACTGGCAGTCCGGCGGCCACGAATGGCACCTGCGCTCCAGCCGGTACATGAACGGGGGCGGGGCCGGGCAGGCCGCGGCCGGGTTCGGCATGTCCGCCGCGTCGATCACGTTCACGCCGCGGTCGGAGGCGGCGCGGGCCCGCGGCCACGGCCACCGGCCGTACCGGCACGTGGGCCCCTCGCTGCTGCCCGAGTTCGACCTGCCGTTCACGACGACGCTGAGCCCGCACCTGGCGGGGGCGCGGGTCCGGCTCGTCGACTGGGCGCACCGCATGGGCATCCTGGAGGCCCAGCCGGGGGTGCCCGGCTCGCACATCTGGGACGAGGCGCGGCTGATCGCGATCGACCTGCCGCTGTGCGCGGCGGGGCTGTACCCGGACGCGACGCCGGACAAGCTGGACCTGGCCTCGGGGTGGCTGGCCTGGGGGACGTACGGGGACGACTGGTTCCCGGTCGTGCACGGGCGCGGCCGGGACCTGGCGGGGGCGCGGCTGGCCAACGAGCGGCTGTCGCTGTTCATGCCGCTGGGCGGCGAGGGGACGCCGGAGCCGGTGAACGCGCTGGAGCGGAGTCTGGGCGACCTGTGGCGCAGGACGGCCGCGCCGATGGACGAGAGCGGGCGGCGGACCTTCCGGGCCGCGATCGAGTCGATGACCGCGAGCTGGCTGTGGGAGCTGGCCAACCAGGCGCAGAACCGCATCCCCGACCCCGTGGACTACCTGGAGATGCGGCGGGCCACGTTCGGCTCGGACCTGACGATGAGCCTGTGCCGGCTGGGGCACGGCAGGAAGGTCCCGGACGCCGTCTACCGCAGCGGCCCGATGCGGTCCCTGGAGAACGCCGCGGCGGACTACGCGTGCCTGCTCAACGACCTGTTCTCGTACCAGAAGGAGATCGAGTACGAGGGCGAGGTGCACAACGGCGTCCTGGTCGTGCAGAACTTCTTCGGGGTCGACTATCCGACCGGCGTGGCGATCGTGCACGACCTGATGAACTCCCGGCTGCGGCAGTTCCAGCATGTGGCGGAAGTCGAACTGCCCGTGCTGTACGACGACTTCGGGCTGGACGCCGACGCGAGGGAGATGCTGGCGGGCTATGTGGTGGAGCTGGAGCACTGGCTCGCCGGCATCCTGATCTGGCACCGGGGCTGCCGGCGGTACCGCGAGGAGGACCTGCGGAGCGGCCACGGTGCCCCCTGGCGCCTGGGCGGTCCGGTGGGACTCGGCACCTCGGCGGCGCGGGTGACGCAGATGCTCGCCGGACTGTCGGCGAGCGGGGCGTAGACCCGGCGCGGGGGGGGGGGGGGGGGGGGGGGGGGGGGGGGGGGGGGGGGGGGGGGGGGGGGGGGGGGGGGGGGGGGGGGGGGGGGGGGGGGGGGGGGG
>NZ_JBVJCD010000022.1:0-90025 GCF_055588985.1 Streptomyces sp. NPDC041970 | reverse complement strand
CCTCCCCCCCCCCCCCCCCCCCCCCCCCCCCCCCCCCCCCCCCCCCCCCCCCCCCCCCCCCCCCCCCCCCCCCCCCCCCCCCCCCCCCCCCCCCCGTTCCGGCGTCAGAAGCCCGGCGGCTCGGTGTAGACGCCCCACTCCTCGCGGAGCACCCCGCAGATCTCGCCGAGCGTGGCCTCGGCCCGTACCGCGTCGAGCATGGGCGCGATCATGTTCGAGCCGTCGCGGGCGGCGGCCAGCATGGCGTCGAGCGCGGCGGACGCCTTCGCGTCGTCGCGGCGGGCCCTGCGGGCGGCGAGCTGGCTGACCTGGTCGCGCTCGACCTCGTGGCTGACCCGCAGGATCTCCAGGTCGCCGGTGACCGAGCCGTGGTGGACGTTGACGCCGACGACCCGCTTCTCACCCTTCTCCAGGGCCTGCTGGTAGCGGAAGGCCGACTCGGCGATCTCGCCGGTGAACCAGCCGTCCTCGATGCCGCGCAGGATGCCGGAGGTCATCGGCCCGATGGGGTGCTGCCCGTCCGGGTGGGCGCGAGTCCCGCGCTCCCGGATCTGCTCGAAGATCCGCTCGGCCTCGGCCTCGATGCGGTCGGTGAGCTGTTCGACGTACCAGGAGCCGCCCAGCGGGTCGGCCACGTTGGCGACGCCGGTCTCCTCCATCAGCACCTGCTGGGTGCGCAGGGCGATCTCGGCGGCCTGCTCGGAGGGGAGGGCGAGGGTTTCGTCGAGTGCGTTGGTGTGCAGGGAGTTGGTGCCGCCGAGGACCGCGGAGAGGGCTTCCACGGCGGTGCGCACGACGTTGTTGTACGGCTGCTGCGCGGTGAGCGAGACCCCGGCGGTCTGGGTGTGGAACCGCAGCCACTGGGCCTTGTCGGTCTTCGCCCCGTACGTCTCCTTCATCCAGCGGGCCCAGATGCGGCGGGCGGCGCGGAACTTGGCGATCTCCTCGAAGAAGTCGAGGTGGGCGTCGAAGAAGAAGGAGAGGCCGGAGGCGAAGGCGTCCACGTCCAGGCCGCGCGAGAGACCGAGCTCGACGTAGCCGAAGCCGTCGGCCAGCGTGTACGCCAGCTCCTGCGCGGCCGTCGCCCCGGCCTCGCGGATGTGGTAGCCGGAGACGGAGAGCGGCTTGTAGGCGGGGATGGAGCGGGCGCAGTGCTCCATCAGGTCGCCGATGAGGCGCAGGTGCGGCTCGGGCTGGAAGAGCCACTCCTTCTGCGCGATGTACTCCTTGAAGATGTCGGTCTGCAGCGTGCCGTTGAGCACGGCCGGGTCGACGCCCTGGCGCTCGGCCGCCACCAGGTACATGCAGAAGACCGGCACGGCCGGGCCGCTGATCGTCATGGAGGTGGTGACGTCGCCGAGCGGGATGCCCCGGAACAGGACCTCCATGTCGGCGGCGGAGTCGATGGCGACCCCGCAGTGGCCGACCTCGCCGAGCGCGCGCGGGTCGTCGGAGTCGCGGCCCATCAGCGTCGGCATGTCGAAGGCGACGCTGAGGCCGCCGCCGCCGGCGGCGAGGATCATCTTGTAGCGCTCGTTGGTCTGCTCGGCGTTGCCGAAGCCGGCGAACTGGCGGATGGTCCAGGTGCGGCCCCGGTAGCCGGTCGGGTGCAGTCCGCGGGTGAAGGGGTACTCCCCCGGCCAGCCGATCCGCTCGAATCCCTCGTACGTGTCTCCGGGGCGGGGCCCGTAGACGGGCTCCACCGGGTCCCCGGAGAGCGTGGTGAAGTCCGCGTCGCGCTTGCGGGCCTTGTCGTAGCGGGCCTGCCAGCGGAGGCGGCCTTCCTCGATCGCGTCAGCGTCCATGCCTCGAATTTACTAGGACGTCCTAGTAAATGTCGATGGGAAACCGCCCGGCGCTTGTGCGCGGGGCGGTCTCGGGGGTCAGGCCTTCGCGGCGGCCGGCGCGGGGTCGGTCACCAGCGCACGGGCCTCGCGGCTCACCTTCGGCTCGACGAAGAAGGAGGCGAACGGGATGCAGCCCGCCGCCAGCACCCACAGGAGCTTGCCGAACGGCCACTTCGCCTTGGAGCCGAGATCGAAGGCGAAGACGACGTAGACGATGAACAGCACGCCGTGGATCTGGGAGATCACCATGGTGTCGCCGGTCTCGAAACCGTACTTCGCGATGATCGCCGCGGTGAACACGAGCAGCCAGACGGCCGTGACGTAGGCCATCACCCGGTAGCGGGTGAGCACGTTCTGTTTCATGCCCCCGAGCGTAGCGGGACGCAACGGGCGATCTTCGCGCGGGCCCGTCGCGCCCGTCACCCCTCGACGAAGTCCTGGGCGGCCACCCGCAGCGGCCGCAGCAGGGCGAAGATCTCCGCGCACTCCTCGGCGTCGTACGCCCCGAGGCCGAAGTCGATCGCGACCAGGTCGGCGGTGGCCGCCTCGACCACCTCGCGGCCCCTGGCGGTGATGGAGGCGAGCGTTCCGCGGCCGTCGTTCGGGTTGGGGCGCTTGGCGACCAGACCGGACCGCACCAGCCGGTCCACGGTGTTGGTGACCGAGGTGGGGTGCACCATCAGCCGCTCCCCGATCTTGGACATCGGCAGCTCACCGGCCTTGGAGAAGGTGAGCAGCACCAGCGCCTCGTACCGGGCGAAGGTCAGGCCGTAGGGCTTGACGACGGCGTCCACCTCGGCGAGCAGGATCTGCTGGGCCCGCATGATCGAGGTGATCGCCCCCATCGAGGGCACGGGCCCCCAGCGCTGCCGCCAGAGCTCGTCGGCGCGGGCGATGGGATCGAAGGGAAGGCTGAGCGGCTTCGGCACGGCACCGACCTTACCGACTGGTCATATGCCGGTCAGCTCCGTCTCGTTCTTCGGTATCGGACATCCGTCCGGAGGCTGCCCCGCGGGCCCCGGCGACGAGCGGGGCGGACGGCGCCGGCGGCTCCGGACGCGGTTGCGCACGGGGCGGACCGCCGCCCGACCGGCCGCCAGGGGCGCCGATCGCCGTACGGGCCGCACAGCGCCGACCCGTCGCGGCCGTGCACGGCGTACGGGTCACGGACAGTGTCGCTTCGCCACGCTTCGTGACCGTTGTGCCACGATTGCTCACGTTTCCCTGTATCCCGTGTCCGCGCGTCACCGCCGCCCGAGGGGTCTGGATGTCCGGCCGCAGAATCGTCCCCCGCGCCCTCCCCCGTACCGCCCCCGCCCTGGCCGCCCTCGCTCTGGCGACCGCCCTCACCGTGGGCTGTTCGACCCCGGAGCCGCGCGTCGCCCGGACCGCCGGGGAGCCGAACGAACGCGGTCGGGGGGAGCCCGCCCCGAGCGCGGCCTCGCCGTACTGGGTCGATCCGGACAGCGACGCGGCCCGCCAGGTGCGGGCGTGGGAGAAGCAGGGGCGCACGGCGGACGCGAAGCTGCTGCGGCGGATCGCGGACCGCCCGGTGGCCGACTGGCCCACGTGGGACGACCCCGCCCCGCAGATCAGGGCCGCCGCGCAGGCCGCCGCCCGGACGGGGAAGACGATCCTGCTGGTCGCGTACAACATCCCGCACCGCGACTGCGGCCTCTACTCCGCGGGCGGCGCGAAGGACGCGGACGCCTACCGGGCCTGGATCGGGGAGTTCGCCGCCGCCATCGGGGACGCCCCGGCGACCGTGGTCCTGGAGCCCGACGCCCTCCCCCACATCGCGGACGGCTGCACCCCGCCCGAGCACCACGCCGAGCGCTACCGACTGCTCTCCGAGGCGGTGGACGCGCTCAAGGCGCAGCCCAACACCGCCGTCTACCTGGACGCGGGCAACCCGGAGTGGATCGACGAGCCGTCCAAGATCGCCCAGCCGCTGCGGCAGGCCGGCGTGGAGCGGGCCGACGGGTTCTCGCTGAACGTGTCGAACTTCCAGTCCAACGAGAGCGTGAAGGCGTACGCGGACCGGCTCTCCGACGCCGTCGGCGGCGCGCACTACGTGATCGACACCAGCCGCAACGGCAAGGGCCCCCTCTCCGGGGGCCGCGAGGAGTCCTGGTGCAATCCGCCCGGCCGGGGCCTCGGCACCCCGCCGACCACGGAGACCGGCGACGAACGGCTCGACGCCTATCTCTGGATCAAGCGGCCGGGCGACTCCGACGGCACCTGCCGGGGCGGCCCGCCGGCCGGCGACTGGTGGCCGGAGTACGCGCTCGGCCTCGCCCGCCGCGCCGCGTCCTGAGCCGCCGCGGGTGCGGGCCGGCGGACCCGCGCCCGCCCGCGCTCAGGCGACCTTGACCCACTTCGCCTCGGACGGGACGCCGTCGGCGTCCGTGACGAAGAGCATGTACCAGCCGGGCGGCACCAGCGCGGGGTCGTCCGGCACCGTCACGCTCACCTTGCCGTCGCCCTTCCTCAGACCCAGCTCGATGGAGCGCTGCTCCACGTCGGTGGTGTGGGTGACGGCGCTCGGCCGCATCAGCCGGGCGGTCGCGAGGCGGTCCGCGTCGGCGCTCTCGTACGTGACCGTCGCGCCGCGCGCGGTGTTCCGCGGGCCCTCGCCGATGACCGGGCGCTCGCCCTTCGCCCGGTGCAGGGCGGGCGGGGTGTAGACCTCCATGCGCTGCTCGAACTTGCCGAGCTTGGTGTTGTCCTTGTCGCCGTAGAGCGAGTCGGAGCCGAAGGTCGCCACCCGCCCGTCGGGCAGCAGCAGCGCCTCGGAGTGGTAGTTGCGCCCGACGGTCGGGGCGGCCGCCTCCTTGAAGGCGTCGGTCCTCGGGTCGTAGAACTGCGCCTTGAGAATGTTGCTGGCCCCGCGGCCGCGGTAGTCCTTCGACCCGCCGCTGGTGAACACGGTGTCGTCCGGCATGATCACGCTGTTCAGGTAGCGCGTGCCCTGGGGCAGGTCGGGGCCGGCCCGGAAGGCGGGGCTGTCCTTCTTGAGGTCGATGATCGCGGTCCGGGCGGTGGACTTCCTGGACTCGCCGACCCCGCCGCCGCCGAGCACCATCACCTTCTGGTCCTGCGCGGGCGGCAGCAGCAGCGAGGCCGCGGTCTCCAGCGCGTCGGCGTCGGTCAGTCCGGGCACCCGGGTGAAGGTGTTCTCGCGGAGGTCCCAGATCCCCGGCTCCCGGCCCTTGTCGGCCGGGCCGTACCCGGCGTTCGCGCCCGGATAGAACAGCTTGCCGCCCTTGGTCAGGAAGAGCGCGGGGTAGGTCGGGAAGTAGTGGAAGGGGCCCTTGGACCACTTCCTGGTCTTCGGGTCGTAGATCTCGTTGTCGCCCGGCAGGATCGCGCCGACGTCGTCGAGCCCGGACACCGCGAGGACCCTGCCGTCCTCCAGCCCGACGAGCGTGGGGTACCAGCGGGCCTCCTTCATCGGGTCGACGCGGATGTACTTCTCCGCCACCGGGTCGAACTCGTAGGCGGCCCGGATGCCCTGGAAGTCCTGCTTGTCCATGGTGATCTTCTCGGCGAGGCCGTAGGAGTTGTCGGCCTCCTTGCCCGTGAGCCCCACGATCTCGTACTGGGCGGCCTCGGTCGCCACCGCTTCGGGGCCGTCCTCCACCGCCTCGACGAAGACCCGCCGCTCGGCAGCGGTCACCTTGGTCTTCCACGGCCTCATCCCGCCGTTCTCGAAGTAGGTGACCTCGAACTCGCGCTTGGCCTTGGGGACGGTGACGTCGAACACGGAGACGTACTGTGCGCCGGAGGGCGAGCGGAAGACCGTGCCCTTCTTCAGCTTCAGCGGCTTGTCCGGGTTCTCGTTCTTGACCCGCATCCCGCCGCCGGCCCGCCGCACCTTGTCGTCGAGCACCTCGTAGCGGGCGGTGCCGCCCGCCACCAGCAGCCTGCCGTCCGGGAGCTGGGCGTGTCCGCCGCAGAAGAAGTCCTCGGGGGTGGGGATCTTCTGGAAGGTGTTCTCGGCGGGGTCCCACAGCACGGTGTCGAACGTGCCCTCGTCGAAGTGGGCCTGGTCGTTGCCGGAGCCGGCGATGATCAGCACCTTGCCGGTGTGCAGGAGCGCCGCGTGGATCGCGTTCGTGCGGTACTCCTCGGGGATGTCGACCCGCTCCCAGGAGCCGAACTCCGCCTTGTAAGCGGGCTGGTCGATCTTGTACGCGTGGTACCTGTCCTCGGCGAAGGAGAGCGCCGCGGGGGCGTTCAGCCCGGCGAGCAGCGCGACCGCGCCGCCGCCCAGGAGCGTCTTCTTCATCTTCTGCGAGGGCCGGTAGGCCATGGTTCAGTTCCCTCCTGCGGTGGTGGCGGTGGTGCCGGCCCCCGCGGTGGTGGCGGGCGGGGCCGGGGCGGCGGGGACGTAGGCCGGTTCGGCGGGCGGGGGCGCGGGGGCGGCGGGGGCGGGGACCGTGCTCGTCGCGGCCGCCGGCCGGTCCCGCCGGACCGTCCAGGCCCAGACGGCGACCGGGGCGAGCGAGATGGCCAGCCCCAGCACCGCCCAGGTCCGCATCGCGGCGTGGGTGTGGCCGAGGAGGACCGACGCGGCGAGCGACGCCAGCAGGACGGCCGCCCAGAAGAGGTGGACGCGGAAGGTGAGCAGCCGGTCCGGGGAGGCCTGGCCGCCCTTGGGGGTGACGACGAAGCGGCCGTCGGTGCGCAGCAGGGCCGAGCCCAGCGACCGGAGGTAGATCGGCGCGGAGAGCGCGGACATGGCCATGCCGGCGAGGCCGCCGGAGCCCTCGGGTTCGTGCGGGGAGACGTTGTGCCGCCGGTTCCAGAGGTAGAGGCCGATCTGGAGGGCGGCGGCGTCGCTGTAGAGCATCAGCCAGACGGAGGCGGCGACCTGGGTGCCGGAGGCCCCGAGCCAGAGGAACAGCACGCAGCTCACCATGCCGAGCAGCCAGTTGACGGCGGTCATCGGGTAGTAGACGAGCATCAGCGTGTAGCTGAGGAGGCGGCCGGGCGGGATGCGGAACAGAGCCTTGCCGTACTGCTGGAGCAGCGTCTCGTACGTCCCCCTGGACCAGCGCAGTTGCTGGGTGAAGAAGTCCGTCCAGGAGGCGGGGCCCTCGCCGACGGCCAGGACGTCCGGGGTGTAGACGGAGCGCCAGTAGCGCCCGGTGAGCGGGTTGCGGCGGCGGTGGATCTCGAACCCGGTGGCCATGTCCTCGGTGATCGAGTCGTACAGGCCGCCCACCTGCCGGAGCGCGGCGACGCGCACGACGTTGTTGGTGCCGACGAACATGGGCGCGCCGTAGCGGTTGCCGGCGCGCTGGATGAGCGCGTGGAAGAGGAACTGCTGCGACTCGGCGGCCTTGGTCACGGCCGTCTCGTAGTTGCCGTAGACCTGCGGGCCGACGACGAAGGCCACGTCGGGGTCGCGGAAGTAGCCCATCATCCGCTCCAGGAAGTTGGGCATCGGCACGTGGTCGGTGTCGACGGAGGCGAAGAAGTCGTAGTCGCCGCCGTGCAGGGCGAGCCAGGCGTTGTAGTTGCCGTGCTTCGTCCTGGCCTTGTGGACGCCCTTGCGGCGGTTCCACTCGGGCACCCCGCGCCGGGTGAAGTGGTGCACGCCCAGTTCGGCGCAGAGCATCCGGGCGCCGGGGTCGTCGCCCTCGTCGAGCAGCCAGACGTCCAGCGGGCCGGGGTGCGTCAGGCGCACGGCCCCCTTGAGGGTGGCGCGGACCATGGAGAGCGGTTCCTTGCCGGGGACGTACGTGGTGAGGAAGGCGACGCGGGTGCCGGGCTCGGGCGTGACGGGCACCGGGTCGCGGGCGACCAGGGTGGCGTGCGCAATGGAGACGACGTTGACCAGCATGAACAGCTCGATCAACCCGATCGACACCAGCATCGCGGTGTCGGCGGCGACCAGCCAGGGCTCCCCGTTCTCGCGGTCGGTCCAGTGGCTGGGCCAGACCAGGTAGAGCAGGAGGACGCCGGTGAGCACCGGCGCGAGCGTCATGAGCAGGACGGCCCTTATTCGGTGGTCCTCCGTCGAGAGCAGGCTCCTGTACCGCACCCGGTAGCCGGTGGGGGCCGGCTCCGAGAGCGGTCCCGCGAGCCGGCTGTAGGTGTCGTAGTCGTAGCCCTCCGACCGCACCGTGCCTCCCACTGTCGAACGGGTTGATATCCCCACAGAAGGGGACGGGCAACGACGTGGCGACTCGGCAGGTCCGAGTGAGGGGTTTTCGGTCCGGAACCGGAAGGGCCCCCGACCGTGTGGTGTCGGGGGCCTATCGGGTGAACGCGCGGCGCGGCCGCGCGGACGGGGCGTCAGGGGGCGAGGTAGCGCTCCACGGTCTCCACCTTGGAGGTCAGGCCGTCGGTGACGCCGGGCCGGATGTCGGCCTTCAGTACCAGGGAGACCCGGCCGGCGCGGGCCTCGACGGCGGCGACGGCGCGCTTGACGACGTCCATGACCTCGTCCCACTCGCCCTCGACGGAGGTGAACATCGCGTCGGTGCGGTTGGGCAGGCCGGACTCGCGTACCACCCGTACGGCGTCGGCGACGTAGGAGCCGACGTCCTCGCCGACGCCGAGCGGGGAGACGGAGAAGGCGACGATCACGCGCTGACCGTGCCCTCGCGGCGGGCACGGGCGGCGATCACGCCGTCGGCCTCGTACTGCTTGAGCCGCTTGTCGCCGTAGAGGCCGCCGAAGGGCACCAGCGCCAGCAGGAAGAAGAGGGCGACACGGCCCAGGGGCCACTTGGCCTTCATCCAGACGTCGAGCAGCAGCACGGCGTAGACGACGAAGAGCACGCCGTGGATCATGCCGAGCGGCATCATCAGGAAGTCGATGTCCGAGACGCGGCTGAGGACCGAGCCGAAAAGGATCAGCGCGGGGAAGGACAACGCCTCGGGAATCGAGATGAGGCGCAGCCGGTGCAGGGCGGAAGCGGTCTTGATGTCCACAGGGGCACCTTCGGGTGGGAGGGTCGCGACGGCTTGTGAACGCGGGCACAAGCACCGCCATTGTGGCATCGCGCCGAGCGGCCGCGGGAACCGGGGCCGCCCGCGCGGTGCGCGTCGCGCGGCCGGGGGCGGACGGGGCGCGCGACGCCGCCGGACGGCCGGGGCGCCCCCGGCGCACGGGCGGCCTGCGGGCGGCCGGCGGCCTCGCGCCCGCGTGCGCCCGCCAGTTGGGGACCCCGGCGGCTCCGCGGCCGGGGGGCGGCCTCCGCCGCGGCTTCGATCGGTGAACGGTAGTCTGCGGAGTGTGACGTCGAACGTCTGCGCCCGGCAGCCGGTACGCGCGGCCGGGCCCGCCGCCCCCGAGGGCGGCCGGAGTGCCGGTCGTCACACCCCATTTTCGTCCGGATTTCAACTTCTTAGGTAGAATCCTCATATGGAGACCGAGACGGCCACCCGCTGGCTGAGCGACGCGGAGCAGTGCGCCTGGCGCACCCACCTGGACGTCAGCAGGCTGCTGACGCACCAGTTGGAGAAGGACCTCCAGCCGTTCGGCCTGACCATGAACGACTACGAGATCCTGGTCAACCTCTCCGAGTCGGACGACCAGCGGATGCGGATGAGCGACCTCGCCGCCGCGACCCTCCAGTCCAAGAGCCGACTCTCGCACCAGATCACCCGCATGGAGACCGCCGGACTGGTCCGCCGCACCCACTGCGAGTCGGACCGCCGCGGGCTGTACGCGGTGCTCACCGAGCACGGCGCGGAGACCATGCGCAAGGTCGCCCCGCACCACGTCGCCTCGGTGCGGCAGCACTTCATGGACCTGCTGTCCCCCGAGGCCCTGGCCGAGCTGCACGCGGCGCTGACCCCCATCGCGGAGCACCTGCGCGCCAGGCGCGGCAAGGCGTAGGAGCGCGCGGGACCCCGGCCCCGCCCGCGCCCGTCAGGCGCGGGGGCGGGGCAGCCACAGCCGGAAGGCCGCGCCGCCCTCCGCCGCCCGGTGCACCGTCAGCGTGCCGCCGTGGCGGGCGGCGACGTCGCGGGCGATGGCGAGCCCCAGCCCCGCGCCGCCGTCGTCCCGGCTGCGGGCGTCGTCGAGCCGGACGAACCGCTCGAAGATCCGTTCCCGCTCGCCCTCGGGCACGCCCGCCCCGTCGTCCCGGACCTCCACGCGGACCCCGCCGCCGTCGGCCGCCACCGACACGGCGACCACCTCCTCGGCGTGCCGCTGGGCGTTGTCCAGCAGGTTGCCGATCACCCGCGCCACCTGCCCGCGCGAGCCGGCCGCCGCGAACGGCCCCCGTCCCCGCGCCTCCACCCGGACCGCGACCCGGTCCCCGGTGCGCTGCGACACCTCCTCGCGGACCAGCGCGCCCACCTCCAGCGTGCCGCTCGCGGGCCTCTCCCCCGCGTCCAGCCGGGCCAGCAGCAGCAGGTCGCCCGCCAGCGCCTGGAGCCGTACGGTGTCGGCGACCGCGCCCGGCACGTCCAGCAGCTCCGGGTGGGCGACCCCCACCTCCAACTGGGTGCGCAGCGAGGCGATCGGGGACCGCAGCTCGTGGGAGGCGTCCGCGACGAACCGCCGCTGCCGCTCCACCGACGCCTCCAGGGCCGTCAGCGTCTCGTTCGTCGTCCGGGCCAGGCGGGCGATCTCGTCGCGCGAGTCGGGCTCCGGCACCCGGCGGGCCAGGTCCTGGGACGCGGTGATCGCGGCCATCTCGCGGCGGATGCCCTCCACCGGCCGCAGGGCCCGCCGGGTCACCAGCCAGGTCACCCCGGCGACGACCAGCAGCAGCGGCGGCAGCCCGGTCAGCATGGCCCCGCGCACCGTGTCCACCGCCTCCCGCTCGGCGGCGAGCGGCGCGCCCGCGTACACGGTCAGGGCGGTCCCGGCCGGGGTGGTCGCCTCGACGGCGGCGAACCGGTAGTCGGCGGTGGCGCGGCGCACGGTGGCGGCGCCGTCGGAGAAGTCGGCGTCGCCGGTGGAGACCTCGCCCCGGCGCGGGCCGCCGCCGTCGTCGTCATCGTCGTCGCCGGACGCCTCGCCGGGCCCCGCGGGCGCGGAGGGGACCGGGGCGACGGCGGCCGTCCCCGTGCCGGAGATCGCGTCGAGCCCCTCGGAGACGGCGACGACCCGCTCGTCGCCGTCGACGACCTGGACCGGGTGGTCCTCCTCGTCGTCCAGCTCCAGCTCACCGTAGGGGGCGCCCGCGGCGAGCTGCCCGGCCACCTCGCGGGCCGCCATCTCCGCCTGGAGGTCCGCCTGGCCGATCAGGTTGGCCCGCAGGACCAGGAGCACGGCCAGGCCCGCCGCGACCAGGGCGGCGGCGACGACGAGGGTGGCGCCGAGCGCGGCCCTGGCCCGTACGGACCTCACCGCGCCTCCAGCCGGTAGCCCGCGCCGCGCACGGTGCGGATGGCGCTCGCGCCGAGCTTGCGGCGCAGGGTGGAGACGTAGACCTCGACGATGTTCGGGTCGCCGTCGTAGGCGAAGTCCCAGACGTGCTCCAGGATCTCCGCCTTGCTGACCACCTGTCCGGCGCGCAGGGCGAGCTGCTCCAGCACCGCGAACTCCTTGGCGGTGAGGGCGTACTCCTCCCCGCCCCGGTGGACCCGGCGGGCGGCGGTGTCCACGCGCAGGTCCCCGACCGTCAGCACGGGCGCGGCGGTCGCGGTGCGGCGGCGGAGCAGGGCGCGGACGCGGGCGACGAGGACGACGTAGCTGAAGGGCTTGGTCAGGTAGTCGTCGGCGCCGGTGTCCAGCCCCTCGGCCTCGTCGTACTCGCCGTCCTTGGCGGTCAGCATGAGGATCGGCACCTCGTGGCCGGCGGCGCGCAGGGCGGCGCAGACCCGGTAGCCGTTCATGCCGGGCAGCATGATGTCGAGGATCACCAGGTCGTAGCCGCCCCCGCCCGCCCGGTGCAGCCCTTCGAGCCCGTCGTGCACGACGTCCACGGCGAAGCCCTCGGCGGTCAGCCCCCGAGCCAGGGACACCGCGAGACGCTTCTCGTCCTCCACGATCAACAGGCGCATGGGCCCAGCCTCGCAAACTCCGCCTGAAGGCGTCTTCAGGCGGCTTCAGGCTGCGTTCAGCAACGCCCCGGCAGGGTGGACCGCGTCGCACAGCAGCAGCCCCCGAGGAGGAACCCCATGAAGCGCAACGCCACCATCGCGGCGGTCACCGCGGCCGTGCTCATCGGCGGCACGGCCGCCGCCACCGTCGCCTTCGCGGACGGTGACGGCGACCGCCGCGGCGGCGCGTCCGCGCCGCGGACCGCCGGCGAGGAGCACACGGACGGCCGGGACGACGACGGCCAGGACGCCCGCGCGGACGCCGGCCCCGACGTTCGCGTCCCGCTGGAGCGGGCCGTCGCCGCCGCGCTGAAGAGCGCGCCGGGCACGGTCACCGGGGCCGAACTGGACGACGACGGGGACGGCGCCCGCTCCCGTACGGTCTGGGAGCTGGACTTGTACGGCTCCGACGGGGTCTGGCACGACGTGTCGGTCGACGCCGTCAGCGGCAAGGTCGTGAAGACCCGTGCCGGCGACGGCGGCGACGACCGCGACCGCCACGCGCCCCGCTCGTCCGCCGTCGCCTGGGACGCGGCCGCCGGGGCGGCGCTGAAGGCCGCGCCGGGCCGCGTCACCTCGATCGACCTGGACGGCGACGGTGACGACGACGGCCGCCGGACCGCCCCGCGCTGGGAGGTCGACATCAGCGGTGAGGACGGCGTGCGGCACGAGGTGGAGGTCGACGCGAGGACCGGCGAGGCCGCGGTGGACCGCGAGGACGACGGCGAGGGCGGGGACGACGACCGGGACGACGCCTGATCCCGCCGCCCGGCCCCGTACCGCTGCCGCCGTACGGGGCCGGACATGTGCGCGCCCCCCGCGGTTGCGCGGACGTTTCCGAGCGGTTCACGCGGCGCGCCCGCGGAGAAGATCGAGTTCCGGCCAAACTCGGATGCGCCCAGGGCACCCGTACCGCCGTGATCAGGGAACGAACGGCCGGGCCCCGCCCGGGAGGTTGTCGTGATCAAGCCGCACTCCGCGCTCCGGGTTACTCCGCACCGCCTGTGGATCAAGCATCACCTCGAACGTATTCACGATCTACCCACAGGTGATGCACCGTGCGCACACAAGCGCGACGACTTGTCATGAGCGCTCTAGCTCTCGCCCTGCTGGCCGGCGGCGCCGCCGCCCCCGCCTGGGCGTCCCCCGCGGACCGGCCCCCGGCCGCGGCCGGCGCGCAGGCGGAGGCGAGAACCGCCGCCGACCTGCCGAAGCCGCCCGAGGCGATGACGCTGGCCGAGCGCCGTCGGCAGATGAAGGAGGAGCGGGACGAACTCTCCCCGCTCCGCGGCTACATCGGCCCACCCGTCCAGCGGCCCTCCGGCCCCCCGCACGCCCGGCCCGCCGAACGGGCCGAGCGGGGGCCGGCGGCCGCGCCCACCGCCCGGCAGGCAGCGCCGCCGGCGGCCCAGGCGACGGGGAACCCGACCTGGGTCAACGCGTACGCCACCGCCTACCCGGCCATGCTGTCCATCGGCGGGCAGTTGAAGCTGCCCACGGCCTCGGCCGCCTCCTACTCCGGCCTGTGGCTCTACGTCCTCGACGAGGCGGGCAACTACGTCCACCAGCAGGAGATCAAGCGGTCCACCGGCGACCCGACCGGCCGGTACCTGGACAACGGGGCGTGGTGCTACGGCTGGTGGCCCAGCAACCCCTACCCGGCCGACCAGTGCTTCTGGTGGAGCGGCAGCACCCTGGGCGGGCACCTGGAGGACGGCAAGAAGTACCACGCCTGGATCTTCCTCACCGGCACCGACGGCACGTCGAGTCCGGGCGGGACCACCTCGCCGCTGGTCGAGGCCTTCTACACCCCTGACATCCCCGGCGCCCAGGCCGGCATCTGCACCTGCTACGCGCAGGCGCACCGCGCCGACCCGGTCAACACGGCGACCGGCATGTACTTCGAGCGGTTCACCGACGCCTCCCTGGTCGGCCCCGGCAAGCCGCTGGCCCTGGAGCGCACCTACCGCTCCGACGCCACGGCCGCCGGCCTCCTCGGGCGCGGGTGGTCGACGCCGTTCGACGCGGGACTGGCCTTCGCCGCGGGGAAGGCGACGTACCGGGCCGACGACGGGGCGTCGTTCGTGTTCACGCAGAAGAGCGACGGGACGTACACCGCCCCGGCGGGCTCGGCGGTCAAGCTGGTCAAGGGCTCCACCGACCACACCCTCACCACGCCGGACCACACCCGGCGGACCTTCGACGGCGGCGGCCGGCTCACCTCCGTCGTCGACACGGCCGGCAAGGGGCTGACCCTGACCTACGCCTCCGGCCGGCTCGCCTCCGTCAAGGACGCCGCCGGCCGCACCACCGCGTTCACCGTGGGCACGGACGGCCTGCTGACCAAGGTGTCGCTGCCGGACGCGACGTCGGTCTCCTACGGCTACACCGGCGGTCTGCTGACCTCGGTGACCGGCCCGACCGGCAAGACCTCCTCGTACGCGTACGGGACCGACAAGCGGCTGTCGTCCTACACCGACCCGGCGGGCGGCAAGGTCGCCAACACCTACGACGCCGCGGGCCGGATCAAGACCCAGACCGACCAGAACGGCAAAACGACCACGTTCGCCTGGGACGGCCGCCGCGAGTCGCACACCACCGCGCCCGACGGCGGCGTGTGGACCGACGTGTACTCCGGCAACGTCCTGATGTCGACCATCGACCCGTACGGCAAGAGCATCGCCTACGACTACGACCGCCACCTGCGGCCCGTCGAGATCACCGACCAGCGCGGCAACACCACCTCGATGGCCTACGACGCCGCGGGCCGGATGATCAGCCGCAAGGCCCCGGCGGCCCTCGGCTACGAGGAGAACTGGACCTACGACGCCGCCGGCAACGTCACGAGCCACACCGACGGCCGCCGCAACAAGACGGTGTACACGTACAACGCGGCGAACCAACTGACCTCCACCACCGACCCAATGGGCGGCAAGACCGCTTACACCCACACCGCGCTGGGCGCCATCGCCACCGTCACCACCCCGCGCGGCAAGACCACCGCCTACGGCTACGACGCCGCCGGCAACCGCACCTCGGTCACCACTCCGCTGGGCGAGCGGACGACGTTCACGTACGACGCGGCGGGCCGGGTCACCTCCATGACGGACCCGCGCGGCAACGCCGAGGGGGCCGACCCGGCGGCCCACACCACGCGCTACGCCTACGACGGGCGCGGGCTGCTCACCTCGGCCACCGACCCGTTGAAGCGCACCACCCGCTACACGTACAACGGCGCCGAGCAGTTGGTCTCGGCCGAGGACCCGGCGGGCAACACCACCACCTACGGCTACGACGACGCCGGCAACCTGACCCGGACGACCGACGCCGCGGGCAAGTCCGTCACCCGCGCCTACGACACCGGCGGGCGGCTCACCTCGGAGACCGACGCCGTCGGCGACAAGGCCACGTACACCTACGACAAGGTGGGCCGGCTGCTCACCGCCGTCTCCCCGCGCGGCCACGTGGACGGGGCCGTCCCGGCCGCGTACACGACGAGCTACGGCTACGACGCGGCGGGCAACCGCACCAGGGTCACCGACCCGGCCGGCAAGGCGACCACGACGACCTACGACGCGGTCAACCGGCCGCTGGTGGTCACCGACCCGCTGAAGCGCACCACCGGGTACGCCTACGACGCCAACGACAACGTCACCAAGGTCACCGACGCGCTCGGCAACACGGTCACCTCCGTCCACGACAAGAACGACCGGCTCGCCACCAGCACCGACCAGGTGACCCGGACCACCACGTACGCCTACGACGCCGACGGCAACCTGCTCAGCCGCACCTCGCCCCTGCGCCACAAGGAGAGCTGGAGCTACGACGACGACGGCCGCCGCGCCACCTCGGTCGACCCGCGCGGCAACGTCACCGGCGCCGACCCCGCCCCGTACACCACCCGTTACGCCTACGACGCGGCCGGCCGGCCCACCTCCGTCACCGACCCGCTCGGCGGCACGAGCGGCACGGTGTTCGACGCGGTCGGCAACGTCACCCTGCGCACCGACGCCGACGGGCGCCGGACCGCCTACGGCTACGACGAGCTGAACCGGCTCACCACCGTCACCGCCCCCGGCGGCGCGGTCACCGCCTACGGCTACGACACGGTCGGCAACCTCGTCTCCCGGACCGACGCCAACGACCACGTGACGGCCTACGGATACGACGACGCCCGCCGGCTGACCACGGTCACCGACCCGCTGGCCCGCACCACGACGTACGGGTACGACCCCGACTCCCGGCTGGTGAGGAAGACCACCCCGCGCGGCTCCACGAGCCACGCCTACGACGCGCGCGGCCTGCTCACCAAGATCGACTACTCGGACGCCACCCCCGACGTCACCTTCGGGTACGACGACGCCGGGCAGATGACCCTCCGGGCCAACGCGCGGATCTCCGAGGACTTCGTCCACGACGCGGTCGGCAACCTCACCAAGACCCGCGGCTTCGCCTACACCTACGACGACGCCGGGCGGATGCTCTCCCGGAAGTACTCCGACGGCAGCGTCATCGACTACACGTACGACGGCGACGGCCGCACGGCCACCATGAAGGCCGACGGCGCCACCACCACGTACACCTGGGACCCGGCCGGCCGCCTCACCCGGTCCGCGCTGCCCAACACCGAGACCGAGGACCGCGCGTACGACCGGGCCGGCCGGCTGACGGCCGTCACCGCCACCAAGGCCGGGGCGACGGTCACCGGGACCGCGCTCGGCCTCTCGGCGGCGGGCCTGCCCACCCGCGTCGACGTCACCCGCGCCGGCGTCGGCACCGGGGGCTACGACCTGACGTACGACGCGGCCGGACGGCTCACCTCGGGCTGCTACCCGCAGCCCTGGGTCACCGGCTGCGCCGCGAGCCGCACCACGTCCTACAGCTACGACAAGGTCGGCAACCGCCTGACCTCCACGCTCGGCGCCACGTCCACCGCGTACGCCTACGACGCCGCCGACCAGCTCACCTCGACCACGACGGGCGCCACGACCACGCCCCACACCTACGACGCGGAGGGCAACCGGACCGGGGCGGGCGCGGACACCTACACCCACGACCTGGCCGGCCGCGTCTCCGCCGCCACCGTCGCGGGCTCCTCGTACACCTACGACCACGACGCGAGCGGCAACCAGGTCACCGCGTCCAAGGCCGGCACGGTCGCCAACCGCACCCAGTGGGACCCCAACGGCCCCCTGCCGATCCTGGCGACCGAGTACGACAGCGCCTGGGCGGTCAAGCAGTCCTACCGCTACGACCCCCTGGGCCAGCCCGCCGCCACCCGGACCGGCGCGGGCGCGGTCTTCTCCTACCACCACGACACCCAGGGCTCCCCGCTCGCCGTCACCAGCTCCAACGGCACGCTGCACCAGCGGTGGGCCTACGACCCGTACGGCACGCGCGTCCTGGGCACGGTGACCGGCGGCGCCCCCGCGAGCACCCCGTCCTACACGGGCGCCCGCCACGAGGCCACCACCGGCGACCTCGACCTCCACGCCCGCCAGTACACCCCGTCCACCGGCCGCTTCGACCGCCCGGACCCGGCCACGAGGGGCCTCACCACGCCCTACGTCTCGGCGTACGCGTACGCCGACAACCAGCCCACCGTCCTCACCGACCCGAGCGGCCTGACCCCGGTGCCGGGCGACGACGGCAACGGCCGCGTGGACAGCGTGGGCGAGGGCCTGAAGATCTTCGGCAAGGGCTTCGTGCAGGGGCTCAAGATGCCCTTCGAGTTCGTCGGCGACGTCCACGACGCCTACACCGGCCAGAACGGCGGCGCCGGCGGCTTCGTCGACAAGTACCTCCCCGTGCGCCCCGCGTACCGCCTCTACCGCGCCGAGTACATGCTCCGCCAGCAGGGCTGCGACGCGCTCGCCGACCTGTACGCGGAGACGGCGGAGGAGCTGACCCAGCAGATCGCGGTCACCGGCCTCGGCGGGCTGACGGGGTGGCGGCGGGCGGCGGTCTCCCCCGAGTCGGCGGCGAACTCGATCGGCAACCTGCGCTTCGGTCCGGGCGGTGGGGGATCCGTCCATTACCTGCGGGGCAAGCTCTCCTACAAGACGCCGACCACCCCTCACCTGACGCAGTTGGTGAACCCCCTCAAGGGCGATGAGAACTGCCGAGCCTGCGCCGTCGCCGTGGACCGGCTGCTGGCCGACGGTGCTCCGTCCTCGGCGCCGGCCAACCTCAGGCGGGGAGGCGACTCGGCGATCACCGGCCTCTACGGCGGCAGGTCCTTCGTGCGTACTACCCTGAGCGGCATCGTGCGCGACATCAAGACGGGTGGGGACGGCGCTCGCGGGATCGTGTGGGGCTACGGCCCCGGCCCCCAGGACTCACACGTCTTCAACGTGGTGAATGTGAAGGGCGACGTGATATTCCTCGACGGGCAGTCCGGTCACGCCAAGCCCGGCGCCTACCGGAACTTCGGCTTCCTGAGGACCGACCGGTGATCAGTTTCGAACAGGCGGCCGAACTGGCCCGTGCGTACGTGGACGGGGACCCCCGCAACAGCGCGGTGGAGCTGGTAGCCATCGACGGCCACTCGGCCGTGGTCGGCGACCACGCCTACTTCGGCTATCAGGACCGCCGCTACCTGGAGACCGGCGACCCGTCGTTCATGGCGGTCGGCGTCGGCCCCGTCCGCGTCGACCTGGTGACAGGCGAGTGCACGACGCTCGGCGCCGCCGAGGCCGCGGGAATGGACCTGTTCGCGACCGATGAGTCCACCCTCCCCGGTCCGGGCGGGTGGCGGACCGTCCCACCTGAGCTCACGGCCGCCTGGCGGGCGGCGTTCGACCGCGAACCGGCCGCTGCCGATCTCTCGGCGGCCTGTCCCGCCTGCGGTGCGGCGGATCTCCACCGCTGGTACCGGAACGACGGTCCGCTGGACGCGACCATCGACGGCGTCCGCGCCGTGGCCTACGCCTGGCGGACGGAGTGGTGCGCCTCGTGTCACCTCTGCCACGAGGACGGCGACAGCTTCCAGCCGGAGTTCTGGGAGTCACCGTACGAGGTACCCGAGGCGTACACGATGAGGTTCGCCCCGCGGTACGTCGAAGCCGCCCGCCGGGCCGAGTGCGCGGCTGACGAGGAACGTCCGGCTCAGGAGGGTTGACGGGGAAGGACGAAGGCCTCCGGAGCGACGCGTGCGGCTCCGGAGGCCTTCGCCGCGTACGGGTCCGGGTCACCCGCCGCGATCCGCTCCGCCAGGGCGTGCGGGCGGCGGTCGCCGCGCGGGTCGGCGATCTCCTCGCGCGACGCGGTGACCGCGATCGTCTCGACCGCGTGAGGGGCGCGACGCTCGGACCCGGTCGTCTCCTCGACTTCCAGCGGGGCAGGGCGAACCCGGCCGATGCCAGGTACCGCCACCACCACCCCATGAGGACGAACTGACATGCTCGACAAGGAATGCGCCGAACGCAGGGCCGCGGAGTTCCTCGCCTCCGAAAGCAGGTCCTGGGGGCGTTCCTCGAACGTCCGGATCAGCGCCGAGTACTGCTTCACCGACGGCGGGCGCTACATCGCCCCCTACGACCACGTCGAATATCTCGATCACGGCCGTGAGGAGATGCGGTTGGGAGGGAACCTGCCGGTAGCGGTCGACCTGGCGACCGGTTCGTGCCGGTTCATCGACTGGGACGAGGCGGAGGCCCTCATGGACCGCGGCCTGCTCTGAGCGGCCGCGAGCCCGGTGCGGGAGCAGCCGCGCAGGGGACCGACGCAGAGGGGCGCGCATGAGCCACCACCCGGACCTGTCGGCGTACACCCGCCGACGGGGCGTCCCCCGCCATGCTCAACGTCGGATGGCCGGCTGCGCCCGGAGCTCCCGTGCGCCACCGGATGCGTGGACGTGGAGCGGGCGCCGGTGCGGTCCTCGCCGCCGCGTACGGGGAGACCGGATGCGCGGCTACCGCCGGAGCGGATTCCGCGACGCCGATCGGATCTCCGTCCCGGCGGGCAGCACGGGGAGACCGCGCTGTGGCTGGGTTCGGTGTGACTGCGCGCGGAGGCGGAGGACGGCACGGACTGCGCCGTCGGGCCGGCCTCGTCCACTACATCGCCGCACACGGCTGCCGCCCGCCCGAAGAGCTCCGCCGGGCGGCGGGAACCGGGGCGAGCGGGCCGCCGACCCCGGCGGACGAGCACCGCGCCGAGCGACGACGCGGCGCGGGCCCGGCTCCTCGCGGGGCGACCGCCCCCCTCAGCCCTCGCCCGTGACCCCCGCCACCAGCTCGTCCGCCGCCGCGTACGGGTCCAGGGCCCCCGCCACGATCCGCTCCGCCAGGGCGTGCAGGCGGCGGTCGCCGCGCAGGTCGGCGATCCTCTCGCGCAGCGCGGTGACCGCGATCGTCTCGACCTCGTGGGCCGCGCGGGCGGTGCGCCGCTCGGCCAGGACGCCGTGCTCCTCCATCCAGGCCCGGTGCTTCTCCAGGGCCTCGACCACCTCGTCGACGCCCTCGCCGCGCGCGGCGACCGTCTTCACGATCGGCGGCCGCCAGTCGCCGGGGGCGCGGGACTCCCCCAGGCCCAGCATGTGGTTCAGCTCGCGGGCGGTGGCGTCCGCGCCGTCCCGGTCGGCCTTGTTGACCACGTAGACGTCGCCGATCTCCAGGATTCCGGCCTTGGCCGCCTGGATGCCGTCGCCCATGCCCGGCGCGAGCAGCACGACGGAGGTGTCGGCCTGGGAGGCGATCTCCACCTCGGACTGGCCGACCCCCACCGTCTCGACGAGGACCACGTCGAAGCCCGCCGCGTCCAGCACCCGGATCGCCTGCGGCGCGGCCCAGGCGAGACCGCCCAGGTGGCCGCGGGTGGCCATCGAGCGGATGTAGACGCCCGGATCGGAGGCGTGGTCCGACATCCGGACCCGGTCGCCGAGCAGCGCGCCGCCGGAGAAGGGCGAGGACGGGTCGACGGCGAGGACGCCGACCCGCTTGCCCGCCCGGCGGTAGGCGGCGACCAGCGCGGAGGTGGAGGTGGACTTGCCGACGCCGGGCGAGCCGGTCAGGCCGACGACGTAGGCGTGGCCGGCCAGCGGCGCCAGCGCGGCCATCACCTCGCGCAGGCGCGGGGACGCCCCCTCCACCAGTGAGATCAGCCGGGCGACCGCGCGCGGTCTGCCCGCGCGCGCCTGTTCGACCAGCGTGGGGACGTCCACGTCCACGTTCACCGCTCCGTTCGCCTTGCCGCCGTGCCTGATGTCGGGTGCTACTTGCCCGGAACGCGGATGATCAGCGCGTCGCCCTGACCGCCGCCGCCGCACAGCGCCGCCGCCCCGGTGCCGCCGCCGCGCCGCTTCAGCTCCAGGGCCAGGTGCAGGACGATCCGGGCGCCGGACATCCCGATCGGGTGGCCGAGCGCGATGGCGCCGCCGTTGACGTTGACCTTCTCCGAGGTGACGCCGAGGTCCTTCATCGACTGGACGGCGACGGCGGCGAACGCCTCGTTGATCTCGATCAGGTCCAGGTCCTCGACGGACAGGCCGTCCTTCGCCAGGGCGTGCCGGATGGCGTTCGAGGGCTGCGACTGGAGGGAGTTGTCGGGGCCGGCGACGTTCCCGTGGGCGCCGATCTCGGCGATCCAGTCCAGGCCCAGCTCCTGCGCCCTGGCCTTGCTCATGACGACGACCGCGGCGGCCCCGTCGGAGATCTGCGAGGAGGTGCCCGCGGTGATCGTGCCGTCCTTGGCGAAGGCGGGGCGCAGCTTGCCCAGGGACTCCGGGGTCGTCTCGGGGCGGATGCCCTCGTCCTGGGCGAAGAGGACCGGGTCGCCCTTGCGCTGCGGGATCTCGACCGGGGTGATCTCGGCCTCGAAGAGCCCGTTCTTCCGGGCGGCCGCGGCCCGCTGGTGGGACTGGGCGCCGACCGCGTCCTGGGCGGCGCGGTCCAGCCCGAGGCGGGTGTTGTGCTTCTCGGTGGACTCTCCCATGGGGATGTTCTCGTAGGCGTCGGTGAGACCGTCGTACGCCATGGAGTCCAGCATCTCGATCGCGCCGTACTTGTAGCCCTCGCGGGACTTGGGCAGCAGGTGCGGGGCGTTGGTCATCGACTCCTGGCCGCCCGCGACCACGACGTCGAACTCCCCGGCGCGGATGAGCTGGTCGGCCAGGGCGATGGCGTCGAGCCCGGACAGGCAGACCTTGTTGACGGTGAGCGCGGGCACGTTCATCGGGATGCCGGCCTTGACCGCCGCCTGCCGGGCGGGGATCTGCCCGGCGCCCGCCTGGAGCACCTGGCCCATGATCACGTACTGGACCTGGTCGCCGCCGATGCCCGCCCGGTCCAGGGCCGCCTTGATCGCGAAACCGCCGAGGTCGGCGGCGGAGAAGCTCTTCAGGGAGCCGAGGAGGCGGCCCATGGGCGTCCGGGCGCCCGCGACGATCACTGAGGTGGTGGTACCGGTCGTTGCTGGCATGGGCACGGCCCCTTGGGATCGGATGTGAACGAGGGTTTACCTGAATGTACTGAGCGCTCCGGTGCCCGTCATCCGGCAGCCGGTGTGATCGCGCGCACGTTGCGTAACCACGGTGGGAGCGGTGCACTGACTCCATGCTGACGCGCATCGACCACATCGGGATCGCCTGTTTCGACCTGGACAGGACGGTCGAGTTCTACCGTGCCACGTACGGGTTCGAGGTGTTCCACACCGAGACCAACGAGGAGCAGGGCGTGCGGGAGGCCATGCTCAAGATCAACGAGACCTCGGACGGCGGGGCCTCCTACCTCCAGCTCCTGGAGCCGACGCGGGAGGACTCGGCCGTGGGCAAGTGGCTGGCGAAGAACGGGGAGGGCGTGCACCACATCGCCTTCGGCACCCCGGACGTCGACGGGGACGCCGCCGACATCCGCGGCAAGGGCGTGCGGGTGCTGTACGACGAGCCCCGGACGGGATCGATGGGGTCCCGGATCACGTTCCTGCACCCCAAGGACTGCCACGGCGTGCTGACCGAACTGGTCACCTCGCGGGCGGAGCACTGACCTCCGCATACCCGGCCCGGTAGAGTGGCGGTTCCGGGCCGGGGCCGGGTCGGGGCCGTACCGCGTCCTCGTCGTTCGTCTGTCACCATTCCCCGGGGGACCGCTCGTCGGCGAGCGGTGCTCGTTGCGATCAGGGTTGGGGTCTCCCCTGCTCGAACGAAGTTTGAGAGCTCGGGGAAGGATGGGACCGCGCAGTGCGGGGCTACGAACGCCAGGAGAGCCACCGAGCTGAAGACGACCATCTCTCGCGGTTCGAAGCCGAGATGGACCGGCTGAAGACCGAGCGGGAGAAGGCCGTCCAGCACGCCGAGGACCTCGGCTACCAGGTCGAGGTCTTGCGCGCCAAGCTGCACGAGGCGCGGCGCCATCTCGCGACCCGTCCCGCCTACGACAGCGCGGATCTCGGCTACCAGGCCGAGCAGATGTTGCGGAACGCCCAGCTCCAGGCCGAGCAGATGCGGGGCGACGCCGAGCGCGAACTGCGCGAGGCGCGGGCCCAGACCCAGCGGATCCTGCAGGAGCACGCCGAGCACCAGGCGCGCCTGCAGGCCGAGTTGCACACCGAGGCCGTCCAGCGCCGCCAGCGGCTCGACCAGGAGCTGGCCGAGCGCCGCCAGACCGTCGAGTCCCACGTCAACGAGAACGTCGCCTGGGCCGAGCAGTTGCGCGCCCGCACCGAGGCGCAGGCCCGCCGGCTGCTGGAGGAGTCCCGCGCCGAGGCCGAGCAGGCGCTGAGCGCCGCCCGCGACGAGGCCGCCCGGCTCGCCGAGGAGACCCGCAGGCGGGCCGGCTCGGAGACCGAGGCGGCGCGGGCCGAGGCCGAGGCGATCCTGCTGCGCGCCCGCAAGGACGCCGAGCGACTCCTGGGGGCCGCCTCCGCGCAGGCCCAGGAGGCCGGCGCCCACGCGGAGCGGCTGCGCTCCGAGGCCAGTACGGAGACCGAGCAGGCCCGCCGCCAGACCACCGAGCTGAACCGGACCGCCGAGCAGCGCCTCGCGGAGGCCGAGACCCGGCTGCGCGAGTCCCGCCTGGAGGCCGAGAAGGTCCTCTCCGAGGCGAAGGAGGCCGCCGCCCGTCAACTGGCCGCCGCCGAGTCGCAGAACGAGCAGCGCACCCGTACGGCCCGGTCGGAGATCGCCCGGCTGGTCGGCGAGGCCACCAAGAGCGCCGAGGCGCTCAAGGAGGAGGCCGAGCGCGCCCTCGCGGACGCCCGCGCCGAGGCGGAGCGGCTGGTCGCCGAGGCGGCCGAGAAGGCCCGTACGGCGGCCGCCGAGGACGCCGCGGCCCAGCTCGCCAAGGCGGCCCGCGGCGCCGAGGAGGTGCTGACCAAGGCGTCCGAGGACGCCCGGTCGACGACGAAGGCCGCGAGCGAGGAGGCCGAGCGCATCCGCCGCGAGGCGGAGGCCGAGGCGGACCGGCTGCGCGGCGAGGCCGCCGAGCAGGCCGACCAGCTCAAGGGCGCGGCCAAGGACGACACCGAGGAGTACCGGGCCAGGACGGTCGAGCTCCAGGAGGAGGCCCGCCGGCTGCGCGGCGAGGCCGAGCAACTGCGCTCCGAGGCGGTCGCCGAGGGCGAGCGGATCAGGGGCGAGGCCCGCCGCGAGGCGATCCAGCAGTTGGAGGAGGGCGCCCGTACGGCCGAGGAGCTGCTGACCGAGGCCCGCTCCGACGCCGAGGAGCTGCGCACCTCGGCGCAGGGCGAGAGCGAGCGCGTCCGCGCCGAGGCCGCCGAGCGCGCCGCCGCGCTGCGCAAGCAGGCCGAGGAGACGCTGGAGCGCACCCGGACCGAGGCCGACAGGCTGCGGGTCGAGGCCGAGGAGCAGGCGGAGGCGACCACGCGGGCCGCCGAGCGGGCCGCGGCCGAGCTGCGCCAGGAGACCGAGCGCGCCGTCGCCGCCCGGCAGGCCGAGGCCGCCGAGGAGCTGGCCCGGCTGCACGGCGAGGCCGAGAGCCGGCTGGCCGCCGCCGAGGAGGCGCTGGCCGAGGCGCGGGCCGAGGCCGAGCGGGTGCGCCGCGAGACGGCCGAGGAGACCGGGCGCCAGCGCACGGAGGCCGCCGAGCGGGTGCGCACGCTGACCGAGCAGGCCGAGGCGGAGGCCGAGCGGCTGCGCGACGAGGCCGCCGCCGACGCCTCGCAGGCCCGTGCCGAGGGCGAGAACATCGCCGTACGGCTGCGCGGGGAGGCGGCCGCCGAGGCGGAACGGCTCAAGTCCGAGGCGCAGGAGAGCGCCGACCGGGTGCGCGCGGAGGCGGCGGCCGCCGCCGAGCGGGTCGCGGCCGAGGCCGCCGAGGCGCTGGACGCCGCGACGGAGGAGGCGTCCCGCCGCCGCCGGGAGGCCGAGGAGATCCTCGGCGCGGCCCGCGGCGAGGCGGAGCAGGAGCGCGAGCGCGCCCGCGAGCAGAGCGAGGAGCTGCTCGCCGCCGCCCGCAAGCGGGTGGAGGAGGCGCAGGCCGAGGCCCAGCGGCTGGTGGAGGAGGCGGACGCCCGCGCCACCGAGCTGGTCGCGGCCGCCGAGCAGACCGCCCAGCAGGTACGGGACTCCGTCGCCGGGCTCCAGGAGCAGGCCGCCCAGGAGATCGCCGGGCTGCGTTCGGCCGCCGAGCACGTCGCGGAGCGCACCCGCACCGAGGCGCAGGCGGAGGCGGACCGGGTCCGCGCCGACGCGCACGCGGAGCGGGGGCGTGCCGCCGAGGACGCCGACCGCCTCCGGCGGGAGGCCGACGAGGAGACCGGGGCCGCGAAGGCGCTGGCCGAGCGGACGGTCGCCGAGGCGGTCGCCGAGGCCGAGCGGGTGCGCGCGGACACCTCCGAGTACAGCCAGCGAGTGCGTACGGAGGCCACCGACGCCCTCGCGTCGGCGGAGCAGGACGCGTCCAAGGCCCGTGCCGAGGCCCGCCAGGACGCCAACCGCATCCGCTCGGACGCGGCGGCGCAGGCGGACCGGCTCGTCGGGGAGGCGTCGAGCGAGAGCGAGCGCGTCCGCGCCGAGGCGGCGCAGGCGGCCGAGGAGCTCGTCGTCGAGGCCACCGCGGAGGCCAACCGCCGCCGGGCCGAGTCCACCGAGCGGGCGGACCGGCTGCTGGCCGAGGCGACCGCCGAGGCGGAGCGGCTGCGCGCGGAGGCGGCCGAGCGGCTCGGCTCCGCCGAGGAGCACGCGGCCCGGACCCGCGAGGAGTCCGAACGGCTGCGCGCCGAGGCGGAGTCGGCGGCCGAGGCGCTGCGCGCCGCGGCCCGCGAGGAGGCGGACCGGCTGCTGGACGAGGCGCGCGAGGCGGCGGCGAAGCGCCGGGCGGACGCGGCCGAGCAGGCGGACCAGCTCATCAACAAGGCGCGGGAGGAGGCGCTGCGCACGGCCACGGAGGCCGAGGGGCAGGCCGACACCATGGTCGGCGCGGCCCGCAAGGAGGCCGTGCGCATCGCGTCGGAGGCGACCGTCGAGGGCAACACCCTGGTGGAGCGCGCCCGTGCCGACGCCGACGAGCTGCTGGTCGGCGCCCGGCGCGACGCGACGGCGATCCGGGAGCGGGCCGAGGAGCTGCGGGCCCGGCTGGAGAGCGAGATCGAGGAGCTGCACGAGCGGGCCCGCCGGGAGACGGCGGAGCAGATGAAGACGGCCGGCGAACGCGTCGACAACCTGATGAAGGCGGCGACCGAGCAGCGCGAGGAGGCCGAGGCGAAGGCCAAGCAGATGCTGGCGGACGCCAGTTCGGAGGCGAGCAAGGTCCGGATCGCCGCGGTGAAGCGGGCCGAGTCGCTGCTGAAGGAGGCCGAGGCCAAGAAGGCCGGGCTGATCCGCGAGGCGGAGAAGCTGCGCGCCGACGCCGAGGCCGAGGCGGAGAAGACCGTCGCCGAGGGCCGGCGCGAGCTGGACGTCCTGGTGCGCAGGCGCGAGGACATCAACGCCGAGATCTCCCGTGTGCAGGACGTGTTGGAGGCGCTGGAGTCCTTCGAGGTCCCGACCGGGGGCGGGAAGCCGGCCGGCGGCCCGTCCTCGGGCGCCAAGGCGCCGGCGGCGGCCGGCACGCGATCGGGGGGCAAGTCGGCCGAGCGGTAGCCGCCAGGGACGTCCGAACCCTTCGGGTGGCAAGCACTCCGGGGGGCCAGCCACTCAAAAGGGGTGTCATTCTCCAGAGCAAACCGGCATCTTCGCGTTGACACGCCGCCCTGGCCCCTAGGATTCCTTCTATCACCTCACCGGTCTCATTCGACAGGAACCCCATGAGTGACCCTTCCTCCCCCTTCGGCTTCGAGCTCGTGCGACGTGGTTACGACCGCGGGCAGGTGGACGACCGCATCACCAAGCTCGTAGCCGACCGTGACAGCGCCCTGGCCCGCATCACCTCTCTGGAAAAGCGCATCGAGGAGCTGCACCTCGAAACGCAGAACGCCCAGGCCCAGGTCAACGAGGCCGAGCCCTCGTACGCCGGCCTCGGCGCCCGTGTCGAGAAGATCCTCCGCCTCGCCGAGGAGGAGGCGAAGGACCTGCGTGAGGAGGCCCGGCGCGCCGCCGAGCAGCACCGCGAGCTGGCCGAGTCGGCCGCCCAGCAGGTGCGCAACGACGCCGAGGTGTTCGCCGCCGAGCGCAAGGCGAAGGCCGAGGACGAGGGCGTCCGCATCGTCGAGAAGGCGAAGGGCGAGGCGAGCACGCTGCGCACCGACGCCCAGAAGGACGCCCAGCAGAAGCGCGAGGAGGCCGACGCCCTCTTCGAGGAGACCCGCGCCAAGGCCGCCCAGGCCGCGGCCGACTTCGAGACGAACCTCGCCAAGCGCCGCGAGCAGTCGGAGCGGGACCTCGCCTCCCGCCAGGCCAAGGCCGAGAAGCGCCTGGCCGAGATCGAGCACCGTGCCGAGCAGCTCCGCCTGGAGGCCGAGAAGCTCCGCACGGACGCGGAGCGCCGGGCCCGCCAGACGGTGGAGACCGCGCAGCGCCAGGCCGAGGACATCGTGGCGGACGCCAACGCCAAGGCCGACCGCATCCGCAGCGAGTCCGAGCGCGAGCTGGCGGCGCTCACCAACCGCCGCGACTCGATCAACGCGCAGTTGACGAACGTCCGCGAGATGCTGGCGACGCTGACCGGTGCGGCCGTGGCCGCCGCGAGCTCCCCGGTGGACGACGAGCCCACCCGCGGGGTCCCGGCCCAGCAGACCCGCTGACGCCGCCCCGCCCGCTCGTTCCCCGTGTGCGCCCGGTTCCGCCCTTGTGGTGGCGCCGGGCGCTCGGGCGTTCTAGCGTGATGCCATGATCGAGCTGGATGGACTCACCAAACGCTTCGGCAGCAAGGTCGCCGTCGATCATCTCTCCTGCCGGGTCAGGCCGGGCATGGTGACCGGCTTCCTCGGTCCCAACGGGGCGGGCAAGTCCACCACCATGCGGATGATGCTCGATCTGGACCGCCCCACCAGCGGCACGGTGCGCATCGACGGCAAGCACTACCGCGATCTCCAGGAACCGCTGAAGCACATCGGCGCGCTGCTGGACGCGAAGGCGATGCACGGCGGTCGCAGCGCGTACAACAACCTGCTGTGCCTGGCGCAGAGCAACCGCATCCCGCGCGGCCGGGTCGACGAGGTGCTCGACATGGTCGGCCTGAGCGGGGTGGCGACGAAGAAGTCCAAGGGCTTCTCCCTCGGCATGGGCCAGCGGCTCGGCATCGCGTCCGCGCTGCTGGGCGACCCCGAGATCCTGATGTTCGACGAGCCGGTCAACGGCCTCGACCCCGAGGGCATCCACTGGATCCGCCATCTGATGAAGGCGCTGGCGGCGGAGGGCCGGACGATCTTCGTCTCGTCCCATCTGATGAGCGAGATGGCGCTGACCGCCGACCATCTGATCGTCATCGGCCAGGGCAGGCTGCTCGCCGACACCTCGATGGCGGACTTCATCCACGCGAACTCCCGCAGTTACGTCCGGCTGCGCTCCCCGCAGGCGGAGCGGTTGCGGGACGTGCTCCACCAGGAGGGCGTGATGGCCGTCGAGGCGGACGGCGGGGCGCTGGAGATCGACGGCGCGACCACCGAGGAGCTGGGCGAGCTGGCGGCCCGGCACCAGCTCGTGCTGCACGAGCTGTCCGCCCAGCGGGCCTCCCTGGAGGAGGCGTTCATGCAGATGACCGCCGGTTCCGTGGAGTACCACGCCCACTCCGAGCAGGGTGGCGGCGCACCGCCCCCGGCGGCGGCGTGGGGCGAGGGGTGGAGCGGGCCGGGCGGACCCTCCCGCGACGGCGTGGGCGGCACCGACGGCAAGGGGCTGTGACGACGATGGCATCGGTACCCGCGGTTCTCACCTCGGAATGGACCAAGATCCGGTCGGTGGCCTCGACCACCTGGACGCTGATCTGCGCTTTCGCGGTCACGGTGGCGATGGGCGCGGCGCTGAGCGCCCTGCTGAACGCCCAGTTCGACGACCTCTCCGAGGCCGAGCGCGCCACGTTCGACCCGACGTTCGTCAGCTTCTCCGGGATGATCCTCGGCCAGCTCGCGATGGTCGTGTTCGGGGTGCTCGTGGTCGGCACGGAGTACAGCTCCGGCATGATCCGCACCTCGCTGGCGGCCGTGCCGCAGCGCGGCACGTTCCTCTTCAGCAAGATCGCGGTGGCCGGGCTGCTGGCGTTCGCGGTCGGCCTGCTCACCAGCTTCACCGCGTTCTTCCTCGGGCAGGCCCTGCTGGGCGACCGCGGCACCGGCCTCGGCGCGGAGAACGTGCTGCGCGCGGTCGTGGGCGGCGGGCTCTACATGGGGCTGATCGCCGTCTTCTCCATGGGCGTGGCGGCGATGCTGCGCAGCTCCATGCTGTCGCTCGGCATCCTGATGCCCTTCTTCTTCCTGGTCTCGCAGATCCTCGCGTCGGTGCCGGGGGCCAAGGCCGTCGCGCGGTACTTCCCGGACCAGGCCGGGTCGAAGATCATGCAGGTGGTGCCGGACGCGCTGGACAGCGACCCGGCGCCGTACGGGCCGTGGGCCGGGCTCGGGATCATGGTGCTCTGGGTGGCGGCGGCGCTGCTCGGCGGCTTCCTGGTCCTGCGGAACCGGGACGCGTGAGACCGCCCGCCCCGGCGGGGCGGACGGTCCGGCCGGGGGCGTGAGCGCCCGCTCGCGGGCTGTGCGCAACTTGGCCGGAACCGTCAGTGCCTGGTTATCCTCCTAACTCTTACGGGGGTACGCGGCCGACGGCCCGAGCCCCGACGACCGAGCGTGAGTCGATGGGGCTGGAGAATGATCGAGGCAGTCGGCCTGACCAAGCGCTACGGCGCGAAGACGGCCGTGGACGACCTTTCCTTCCAGGTGCGGCCGGGGGCCGTCACCGGCTTCCTCGGTCCCAACGGGTCGGGCAAGTCCACGACCATGCGCATGATCCTGGGCCTGGACCGCCCCACGGCGGGCCGGGTGACGGTCTGCGGCCACCCCTACCGCAGCCTCCCCAACGCGCCGCGCCTGGTGGGCGCGCTGCTGGACGCCAAGGCCGTGCACGGCGGCCGCACCGCCCGCAACCACCTGCTCTCCCTCGCCCAACTGGCCGGCATCCCGGCGGCGCGGGTGGACGAGGTGCTGGGCGTCGTCGGCCTCGCGGACGTCGCCGGGCGGCGCTCCAGCGGCTACTCCCTCGGGATGGGGCAGCGGCTCGGGATCGCGGCGGCGCTGCTCGGCGACCCGCAGGTGCTGCTGTTCGACGAGCCGGTCAACGGTCTCGACCCCGAGGGCATCCACTGGGTCCGCAACCTGATGAGGACGCTGGCCTCCGAGGGGCGGACGGTCTTCGTCTCCTCCCACCTGATGAGCGAGATGGCCCTGACCGCGGACCATCTGATCGTGATCGGGCGCGGCCGGCTGCTCTCCGACATGAGCGTCAAGGACTTCATCTCGGCGAACTCCGCCGACTTCGCCCGCGTGCGGGTGCCGCGGGACGGTCCCGAGGAGCGCGAGAAGCTGACGGCCGCCCTCCTGGAGGCGGGCGGCCGGGTCCTGTCGGAGCCGGGCGGGGCGCTGCGGGTCACCGGGCTGCCGCTGCCGAGGATCAGCGACCTGGCCCACGCGAGCGGCGTACGGCTCTGGGAGCTGTCGCCGCACCAGGCCTCCCTGGAGGAGGCGTACATGCGGATGACGCAGGGCGTGGTCGACTACCGCTCCACGGACGACGCCAAGGAGGGCCTGGCGCTGCCCGAGGACCCCGAGGGAGCGTTCGCGGGCGGCCACGGGCCCCTGCCCGGCCCCGAGCCCGTGGCGGTCCCCCAGGACGGCTGGTACGCGCCGCCGCCGCCCGGACGGGCCCCGGACCCCGAGCCCCCCTCGGCCGCCCCGGCCGGACAGCAGACGAGCGAGGACCCCCGATGACGACGCCGGCCGGCCCGAAGGCGCACGAGCGGGAGGAGCCGTGCGGGGCGCCGACGGCGCCCTACGCGTCGCCCATCCCGATCCGCCGCGCCACCCTCGGCGACGCGATCGCCTCCGAGTGGACGAAGATCCGCTCGGTGCGCTCCACGGTCTGGACGCTCGGCGTGATGGTGGCGCTGATGCTCGCGGTGGGGCTGGGCTCCGCGCTGCTGGTCGCCGCGACCGACACCGACCTGGGCGGCGAGCCGGTCGTGGGCCTCGGCTTCTTCGGGGTGCTGCTGGGGTCGATCTGCGTGATCACCCTGGGGGTGCTGACCATCGGCTCGGAGTACGGCACCGGCATGGTCCGCACGACGCTGACGGCGTGCCCCAGCCGGGCGCGGGTGCTCACGGCGAAGGCGATCGTCTTCTTCCTGCTGTCCTTCGCCGTCACCTCGGCGACGGCCGTGCTCGTCGCGGGGCTCCAGGGCGTGATCCTGAACGGCGCCTCCCCCTCGGCCGGCCTGTGGGTGCGCTCCACGGTCGGGGCCGGGATGTACGTCGCGGCGCTCGGCCTGGTCGCCCTCGGGATCGGCGCGATCGTCCGGCACTCGGCGGGCGCGATCTCCGTCATGATCGCCCTGGTGCTGCTGCCGCTGGTCCTGGCGCTGTTCATGTTCGACGACAGCCTGCGCGGGACTCAGCGCTTCCTGTTCGAGTACTCGATCCCCAACCAGCTCGGCGCGCTGTACGGCTCGACGGTGACCGGGACCGGTCCGGCCGACTGGGAGCCGCTGGGGCTGGTGCTGGGTCTGGCCGCCGCGGTGCTGGGCGTGGCGTACCTGGTGCTGGAGCGGCGCGACGTCTGAGGCCGCCGCGGCTCAGTGGCGCGGCGCGTTCCGGGACCGCTGCACCCGTGTGGTGCGGCGGTCCTTCGCGTTCCAGCACGCCTTGTGCCAGTGCCTGCGGTCCTCGATGCCGCCGAACTCGGGCCAGGCGACGAGGTGCGGGACGCCGGAGGGGATCTCCTGGTCGCAGCCGGGGCAGCGGTAGCGCTTGCCCTGGGCGTTGGCGCCGCTGACCGGGCGCACCGACCACTCCTCGCCCTGCCAGCTCTCGCTCGTGCCTCCTCCGCCGTACCGCCCCATCGCCGTGCCGGGGCGGATGACGGGACTCTCGCCGCCACGGGGGCGGTTGCGGCGCGGGGACACGGGACACCTCACGGGGCGGTTCGGGCACGGTGCGCCCAAGCCTAGAGCCTGTCGCACGGGGCAGTCGTCGGGTGGGCGGCCGTTACGCACCGGCCGCGTGGAGGGTTAGCGGAAAATCGCAACAACTTCCCGACGGGACCGTGCCTTTGGCACGTGTCAGGCGTTGTTGCCGGTGGGGGGAGCAACGCGTCGGCCGCGAGGAGGCAATAGGCGATGCGCATCGGAACGTTCGTTCTGGCAGCCCAGTTTCCGGGGCAGGGACCGGGCGAGGCCCTGCACCGGGCCGTCCGGTCCACCGAGGCGGCGGAGGAGGCCGGGCTGGACTCGGTGTGGCTGGCGGAGCACCACTTCGTGCCGTACGGGGTCTGCCCGTCCGCCACCACGCTGGCCGCGCTGCTGCTGGGCCGCACCCGCCGCATCCGGGTGGGCACGGCGGTCAGCGTCCTGCCCAACCACCACCCCGTCGCCCTCGGCGAGCAGGCCGCGCTGCTGCATCTGACCAGCGGCGGCCGGTTCTCGCTGGGGGTGGGCCGGGGCGGCCCGTGGGTGGATCTGGAGGTCTTCGGCGGCGGTCTCGACGCGTACGAGAACGGCTTCCCCCAGGCGCTCGGCCTGCTGCTCGACTGGTTGCGGGAGCCCCGCGTGGCGGGGCGCTGCGAGCGGTTCGACTTCCGCGAGGTGGCGGTGGTCCCGCGCGCCGACGAGCTGCCGGCGGGACCGGGGGGCGAGGAGGGGGCGGGGCCCGAGGTCGTCGTGGCGTGCACCTCGCCGACGAGCGTGCGGCTCGCCGGGGACCGGGCGCTCCCCATGCTGCTGGGGATGCACTGCGGGGACGAGGAGAAGGCCGACATGGTCGCGCTGTGGCGGACGGCCGCCCGCGAGGCCGGGCACCCTCCCGAGGTGGTGGCGGGGGCCGCACATGTGTCCGCGGGGGTGGCCCAGATCGCGGACCGCCCCGCCGACGCGGCCGAGACGCTGGTGAAGGCGATGCCGGGCTGGCTGCGCCAGGGGCTCGACGCCCATGTCACGGTCGACGGGCGGCACCGCGTGATGCGGGACCCCGTCGCGTACACGGAGCTGCTGTGCGGGCTGCACCCGGTGGGGCCGCCGAGGCTCGCCGCCGACCGGCTCGCGGCCACCGCCGAGCGGACCGGGATCACGCGCTTCGCCCTGCTGGTGGAGGGGTCGGGCGATCTCGCGGCGACCGAGGAGAACGTGCGCCGGTTGGGCGCGGACGTGCTGCCTCTGCTCGCCTGACGCTGGGCACGAGGGCGTTCTCCCCGACGGTGGTGCGGGAGCCGCCGCCCCGGAGCCAGTCGCACCTCCACCGGTCCGGAGCGGCGGCGAGGCGTTCAGCAGTCCCGGAGTCCGGGCGACTGGTTGAGCAACTGGCCCCTCACCGAGGTGAACTTGGCCAGCCGCTCGTCGACCGAGGGGTCCAGCGGGAACACCGCGACGCGGTGGCAGTTCTGGAAGGCGAGACGCACTCCGAAATGCCGCTGCAGCGCACCGCGTATCGCATCGCTCGCGAGCGCTCGCAGAAGCTGACCACGAGCCTGCTCGTCCGGCGGCGGCGTCTGGTTGTCGGCGAACTGTCCGCCGTCGACCTTCAACTGAGCCACCAGCGAGCTGATCATCTCCCATGCGTAGGGCAGGGAGGTCCGGACGCAGTCGACGAAGTCGGCTTCGTCGACCTCGCCTCGCTCGGCCTGTTCCAACAGAGCCGGTGAGACGTCGAGCGACATGGGTTCTCCTCTCGCGGCCCCGGAGACGGTGGCCGGGGCCTTACGGGCAGGGAAGAAGGGCCACGACGCAGCGTGCACGGGCGGCGACCTCCTGCTTCCACGGTAAGGGCGCGGCCTGGGCCGCACCAGGAGATTGGGAACACAACCGGCCACTGTCGAAGGGGCGCAAAGAGGGGCAAGCCCGCGGGGTCGTGACGCGGGGCGTCCGGAGTGACGGGGGGCCACGGGTGGGGAATCGCGCCGGGCCCCGGTCGTCGAGTAGCGTTGCGGACCATGCGTCTCGTCATCGCCCGTTGCTCCGTGGACTACGCGGGCCGGCTCACAGCCCACCTGCCCTCCGCCCCCCGTCTGATCCTGGTGAAGGCGGACGGCAGCGTCTCGATCCACGCCGACGACCGGGCGTACAAACCGCTCAACTGGATGTCCCCGCCGTGCACCTTGAAGGAGGGCGACGAGGGCGTCTGGACCGTGGTGAACAAGGCGGGCGAAAAACTGATCATCACGATGGAGGAGATCCTCCACGACTCGTCGTACGAGCTGGGCGTCGATCCGGGGCTCATCAAGGACGGCGTGGAAGCGCACCTCCAGGAGCTGCTCGCGGACCGGATCGAGATCCTGGGCGAGGGCCACACCCTGATCCGCCGGGAGTACCCCACCGCGATCGGCCCGGTGGACATCCTGTGCCGGGACGCGGAGGGGCGGACGGTGGCCGTGGAGCTGAAGCGGCGCGGCGACATCGACGGCGTGGAGCAGCTGACCCGCTATCTGGAGCTGCTGAACCGCGATCCGCACCTCGCGCCGGTCCGGGGCGTCTTCGCGGCGCAGGAGATCAAGCCGCAGGCACGGGTGCTGGCGACGGACCGGGGCATCGGCTGCGTGGTGCTGGACTACGACGCGATGCGCGGCATCGAGGACGACAAGCTGCGGCTGTTCTGACGGCGGCGGGGAGCCGGGCGGCCCACGGGGATCGTGGGCCGCCCGGCTTCCGCGTGTCCGGGGCCGGTCAGAGGGTCGGTTCGGCGGCCTCGTCGCTCTCCGCTGCGGCGGAGGACGTCAGCTCCGGGCCGCTCGCGGAGTCGGTGGTGTCCGGCGCGGAGGGCTCGGGGTCCGGGGTCGGCGAGGAGGGCGGGGGGCCGGTCGGCGACTCGGACGGCGTCGTGGTCGGGGACCCGCCGCCGTCGGTCGGCGTGGGCTCCGGCGAGGTCGGCGTGGGGGACGGTTCGCCGGACGGGTCGCCGCTCCCGTCGTCCGTCGGCGCGCCCGTCCCCGGAGAGGCGGTGCCCGTCGCGGTGGCGCTGGGGGTGGGCGTGCCGGAGGTGCTGGGGCGGGGCGACGCGGAGGCGGACGGGGTGGTGGGCGCGCCGTCCTCGGCCGTCCCCGGACCGGGCGCCGACCCGTCGCCGGTGGCGTCGGAGGGCGCGGGGTCGCCGGCGCCGTCGCCGGTGGGCGACTGCTCGGTGGTGACGGTGCGGCGGGTCGGCTCCTCGCCGTCCGCGGTGACGCCGAGGGTGACCACGGTCCCGAGCACCGCGATCAGCAGCGCGCCCGCCCCCGCGGCGGCCAGGTTGCGCCGGGCGCCGCCCAGGAGTCCGCGGCGGCGGGGCCCTCGGGGCGCGGCGGGCCCGGCGGGCAGCGCGGCGGAGAGCAGGGTGGGGCGCTCCTCGGGGGCCGGCCGGGGGAACCGCGCCGGACCGGGAAAGCCCATCGGCGGGGTGTCCTGGCGTACGGCGGCGGCCTCGTCGACCGCGGCGGCGCCGCCGAGGGGGGCGAAGTCGCCCGTGCGGTCCGCGACCAGGGCGAGCGCGCGGCGCCCGGCGACCGCGCCGGCCCGGTCCGCGAGCGCGCCGCGCATCCCGACCGACGTCTCCAGCTCGGTGCGGGCCCGGTCCGGGTCGCCGGTGCAGAGCGCGAGGACGCCCAGCTCGTGGTGGAAGTACGCCTCCTGGGCGACCTCGCCGGCGATCCTGGCGGCCTCCTGGCCGATGCGCAGGGCCCGCTCCCAGGCGCCCCAGCCGAGCCCGGCGGCGAAGGCGGGAGCGGCGCCGCGGGCCAGCAGGACGGCGGCGCTGGCCTGTCCCGCCTCGCCGCCGGGGACCAGCCGGCCCAGGGCGGCGACGATCGCGTCGGACTCCGCGACGGCCCGCCGCGGGGTGACCGAGGGGTGCGAGGTCCACCAGGCGTAGTGCTGGGCCGCGGTACGGGCGTGGGCGGTGGCGTCGTCGGCGTAACCGCCGGCCTCCAGTTGGGCCAGGACCCCGGCGGCGAGGCGGTAGCGCGGTCCGGCCGGGGAGAGCAGCCCGCAGCCCGCGAGCTCGCCGAGCGCGGCGTCCGCGTGGGTGTCGCCCACGAGGGCCGGCAGGTGGGCCTGGTGGGGCACCTCGCCGCCGAGGGCGACGGCGAAGCGCAGGGTGTCGCGGGCGGCCTCGCTGAGCCGCGAGGCGAGCGGCACGGCGGGCGCGGCCGCCGTGCCGATGCTGGGCAGGGGGACGTCCGGGGCGTCGGCGGCGGGCGGTTCGCCGTCGTGCGCCTCGGCGTCGGCGCGCAGCCGGTCGTGCTGACGCAGCAGGGACCCGGCCTGGACGAAGCGCAGGGGCAGGCCCTCGGACTCGAACCAGAGGTCGCCCGCCCAGTTCCGCTCCGGCTCGGTCAGGGGGCGCTCGACCACCTTCTCCAGCAGTTCGAGCGAGGCGGCGCGGCCGAGGCCGGCGAGAAGGACCTCGTCCAGGTGGGGGTCGACGCCGGGCGTGGTGACCTCGGGGGTGGCGGCGAGGAGGTAGGCGCACTCGGGCGTGGCGTCGAGCAGTTCGTCCAGGGCCGTGCCGCCGAACTCCAGGTCGTCGATGATGACGACGGCGCCCACGTCCCGGACGAGCGCGAGGAGTTCGTCCTGGTCGGGCCGGTGCAGCGGCGCCTTGTACACCGTGTCGAACAGGGTGTGCGTGAGGTCGGCGGCGGTGCGCCCGCGGCCGCAGAGGCGTATGACGCCGTCGGGGGCGAGGTCGGCGCAGTCGGCGGCGACGGCGTCCAGCAGCGCGGTGCGGCCGGAGCCGGGCTGGCCGGTCAGCCGTACGCTGCGGCCGCGCGACAGCAGGCCGACCAGCCTCTCGCGCTCCTCCTGCCGTTCCAGCAGGGGCAGTTGGGGCGCGGGCGGGCCGGCGGGCACGGGGGGCGCGCCCGCGCGCTCGTGTTCGGCGCGCTCGGCGGGGGTGCGGCGGACGGGCGCGGCGGGCCGCGAGCCCGGCGGGCAGGACTCGACCTCGCTGCCGTCGACGGGGTTGACCGTCAGGAGGAGGTCTCCGGCGGTCAGTTGGACGACGCGGACCTGCTGCGGGGACCGCTGGGCGAAGTCCGCCGCCCCGGCCTCGCGCGCGGGCCGCCGCTGGCCGGGCTCGCCGCCCGAGCCGTCCCGGCCCTGTCCGTGCTCTTCCGGTGCCCGGTGTGTCGGGTCCATCGCCAAGTCCCCCAGACGCGTCGTGCGCGGTCGTCCCTCCGGCCTCGCACGTCCCGCTGTCGCTTCCGGCCCGGCGTCCGCCCGTGGGTCAGGTGCATTCGGCGGACGGCCGAACCCTAGACCGTGTCCCAGTATCTCCGAACCGGCGGGGTGCCACGCCGTCCGTGACGTCACGTTCCGGTGAGGATTGCGTGACTTCTTCCGCCGTGCGCGGTCGGCGCGGCCGGGGATTCCCGTACGGCGGAGCGGCGCGTCGGGGGCGGCGGGCGGAAATCAGACGCGGGGCAGCGATTCGGCGGCGAGCCCGCCCTCGATCGCCAGGATGCGGTGCAGCCGGGTGGCCACCAGGAGGCGCTGCATCTGCGGCGGCACGCCGCGCAGCACGAGGCGGCGTCCGGCCCGGCCGGCCCGGCGGTGGGCCCCCATGATGACGCCCAGTCCGGTGGCGTCCCAGGAGTCCAGCTCGGTCAGGTCCAGCACCAGGTCGCCGGCTCCGTCGTCGACCGCCGAGTGCAGGACCGTACGGGCGTCCGCCGCGCTTCGGACGTCGAGGCGGCCCCCGACGACCAGCTCGGCGTGGTCGCCCCTGATGTGCATATGCGCTCCCCGGTGGTGCTCGGTAGCAAGGTCCGTCTGTCTGTTCTGTCTGCCACAACTGACTGCCGCGACGACAGGGAAGTTGCCGTCTGTGAGCGAACCGATACCAAGTTCACTCGGTGGAGTGAAGCCGGTTCGACGGAGGCCGGTCCCTGCCCGGTACACTCCCCGGCTCCCCCGGCCCTGACGGCGGTGGGGCGGCGGGCCGGGGAGAGCGGAATCCGGTCGGTACGGGCGCGGGCGCCGTCGGTGCGGCGCGCGGCCCGGTCAGTACGTGTAGAAGCCCTGCCCGCTCTTGCGCCCGATGTCACCTGCGTCGACCATCCGGCGCATCAGCTCGGGGGCGGCGAACTTCTCGTCCTGGGACTCGGTGTAGATGTTGCCGGTGGCGTGCAGCAGGATGTCGACGCCGGTCAGGTCGGCCGTGGCGAGCGGCCCCATGGCGTGGCCGAAGCCCAGCTTGCAGGCGGTGTCGATGTCCTCGGCCGAGGCGACGCCCGACTCGTACAGCTTGGCGGCCTCCACGACGAGCGCCGAGATCAGCCGGGTGGTGACGAAGCCCGCCACGTCCCGGTTGACGACGATGCAGGTCTTGCCGACGGACTCCGCGAACGCGCGCGCGGTGGCGAGGGTCTCGTCGCTGGTCTTGTAGCCGCGCACCAGCTCGCACAGCCGCATCATCGGCACCGGCGAGAAGAAGTGCACGCCGACGACGCGCTCCGGACGCTCCGTCACGGCCGCGATCTTGGTGATCGGGATGGCGGAGGTGTTGGAGGCCAGGACGGTGTGCTCGCCGACGACCTTGTCCAGGGCCCGGAAGATCTCGTGCTTGACTTCCAGCTTCTCGAAGACCGCCTCCACCACCACGTCCGCGTCGGCGACGGCGTCGAGGTCGGTGGTGGTGGTGATGCGGCCGAGGGCGGCCTCGGCGTCGGCCGCCGCCAGCGTGCCCTTGGAGACGAACTTGTCGTACGAGGCCCTGATGCCGTCGCGGCCGCGGGCCAGCGCGGCGTCGGTGACGTCCCGCAGCACGACGTCCCAGCCGGCCTGGGCGGAGACCTGGGCGATACCGGACCCCATGAGTCCGGCCCCGATGACGGCGAGCTTCCTGGCCACGTTCGCACCCCTTGGTCTCTGTCCGCCTGAGCGGCTCGTGTTCACGGCGGTTCACATGTTCTCCGGCGGAGATTAGTACCCGCCGGGCACACTGGGGCCCTGAAGAGATGCGCGTCACGTCCCGTTTGACGGACATCACACCGGGTGGGCCCACCGGGCGGCGCGGCGCTCGGAGTTGGGGTCCCGCCCGCCGGGCCGGCGCCCCGTACGGGGGTGCGCCGGGCCGGGGCTGACTACGCTGGGCCCATGGTCAATCTGACGCGCATCTACACCCGGACCGGCGACGCGGGCACCACGGCGCTCGGCGACATGAGCCGCACCGCCAAGACCGATCTGCGGATCGCGGCGTACGCGGACGCCAACGAGGCCAACGCGGTGATCGGGACCGCCATCGCGCTCGGGAGCCTGTCCGAGGAGGTGGTGAAGGTCCTCGTGCGCGTCCAGAACGACCTCTTCGACGTGGGCGCCGACCTGTCCACCCCGGTGGTGGCGGAGCCCACGTACCCGCCGCTGCGGGTCGAGCAGTCCTACGTCGACAAGTTGGAGGCGGACTGCGACCGCTTCCTGGAGGAGCTGGAGAAGCTCCGCAGCTTCATCCTCCCCGGCGGCACGCCCGGCGCGGCCCTGCTCCACCAGGCGTGCACGGTGGTCCGCCGGGCGGAGCGCTCCACCTGGGCGGCCCTGGAGGTGCACGGCGCGTCGATGAACGCCCTGACCGCCACCTATCTCAACCGCCTCTCCGACCTCCTGTTCATCCTGGCGCGGAGCGCCAACAAGGAGGTCGGGGACGTGCTGTGGGTGCCGGGCGGCGAGCGCTGACGGCGGCGGTCCGCGCCCCGGAGGAGCGGGGCGCGGACCGGGGCTCGGATAGCGGGGCCTACGAACGGTGGGCGGTCTCCCGCTCGGCGAGGCCCTCGGGCGCGCGCTTCGGGAAGACGGTGTAGCCCGCGGCGATCACCAGGTTGACGGCGATCACCAGGCCCATCTTCTGCTGCCACATCCGCAGCGAGCCGATCTCCCCGGCCGTGCCGACGTACCAGACGGCGGCCTGGAGCAGGGCGAGCGCGGTCGTCGCGGCGATGATCCAGCGGGCCGCCGTGCGCCACTCGTGGGCGGCGCGGGCCATGCCGTACTTCGGCGGCCGGACCGGCGGCGGGCCGCCGAACCAGCGGTGGGCGACGCGGGCGTCGACCCACGCGACCGTGGCGCGGCCCAGGCCCACGGTGTAGCCGATGTAGACGGCGGCCAGGCCGTGCTTCCAGTCCGGCTCGGCCCCGTTCCTCAGGTCGATCGCGGTCACCACCAGCAGCACGGCCTCCAGCAGCGGCTCGCACAGCAGCACGGCCGCGCCGAGCCTCGGCCTTCGGGCGACGTACCGCAGCGCGAGCCCGGCGGCCAGCAGCACCCAGAAGGCGATCTCGCAGGCCACGACCAGTAGGGCGATCATGGTTTCCCTCCTCCCGTTCCCCTCCAGGCTCCCCCGCGCCCGGCGGCGGGGCGTCGTCGGCGGTGACGAGACGCGGCTGCATCCTTCGATGTAGCCGGGCATCGGTCCGCGTAGGGAGGCCGGGCGGTGGCGGCGCGTGTTGGATGGAGGGATGTCCACCGCGCTCCGACCCCACCGCGACGACGTGGCCCTCGCCGTCTCCGGGCTGCTCGGGGGCCTGCTCATGTGGCGTTTCGGGCCGCTCATCCAGGGCGGCCGCCCCTTCGACGCGCCCTGGGCGGTCCTCGTCCCGCTGACCGTGATGGCCGGCGGGGAGCTGCTGCGCCGCAACGCCCCCTCGACGGCCCTGGCCGTCGGCTCCCTGGCGCTGGTCGCGGACCAGTTCACCTCCGGCAGCCTGGTGACCGTCCTGATGTACACGGACATCGTGTACGCGGCCGTGCTGTACGGGACCCCGGCCGCGGCCCGCCGCGTCCCGGCGGCCTCGCTCCTGGTCAGCGTCGCGGCCGCGGTCGGCCTGCCGGCGTGGTTCCGTACGTCCGAGGCGCTGCTGGTCGGCGTCGTCGTCGGGCTGGTCGTCTTCGTCCCGGCGCTCACCGGGGTCAGCGTGCGCAGCCACCGCACCGCCGCCGACGCCGCCCGGCTGGCCGCCCGCCAGACCGCGCGGCTGGCCGAGATGGACCGGAGGCAGGCGGTGGTCGCCGAGCGGGCGCGGATGGCGCGGGAGCTGCACGACATGGTGGCCAACCACCTCTCCGCCGTGGCGATCCACTCCACGGCGGCCCTGTCCATCGACGACCCGGACACCTCGCGGCGCGCCCTGGGGGTGATCCGGGAGAACAGCGTCGAGGGCCTGGCGGAGATGCGCCGGTTGATCGGGCTGCTGCGCGAGGGCGGCGAGGAGGGCGCGCCCGCCGCCGCCCCGTCGCTGGACGCGCTGGACGCGCTGGTCGAGCAGACGAACGCGGCCGGTGCGGCGGGCGGGCTGGTCTGCACGCTGGAGGACACCCGTGCGGCGGGCGGCCGGGGGCTGCCGACACCGGTCGAGCTGGCCGCGTACCGAATCGTGCAGGAGTCGCTGACCAACGCCCTCAAGCACGCCGCGCCGGGCCCGGTCACCGTGCGGCTCTCGCTGGCGGACGGGGTGCTGGCGGTCGAGGTGGCCAGCGTGTACGGGCGTCGGCCGGGGCCCACCGCGCCGGGCTCGGGGGCCGGGCTCGTCGGCATGAGGGAGCGGGTGGCGCTGCTCGGCGGGACGATCGGCGCCGGACCCGAGGCGGGCGGCGGCGAGGGGGGCACGGTCTGGCGGGTCCGGGCCCGACTGCCCGCGGCGGAGAGGACCATGAGGCCATGACGATTCGGGTGGTGGTCGCGGAGGACCAGTCGGCGGTGCGCGCGGGGTTGGTGCTGATCCTCTCCAGCGCGCCGGACGTCGAGGTCGTCGGGGAGGCGGCGGACGGCGAGGCGGCGGTGCGCCTGGCCCGCGAGCTGGGCCCCGACCTGGTCCTGATGGACGTGCAGATGCCGCGGCTGGACGGGGTGTCGGCGACCCGTCGGGTGGTGTCCGAGGGGTTGGCGGACGTCCTGGTGCTCACCACGTTCGACCTGGACGAGTACGTCTTCGGGGCGCTGCGGGCGGGCGCGGCGGGCTTCCTGCTGAAGAACGCCGACGCCCGCGACCTGCTGGAGGCGGTGCGCACGGTCGCGCGCGGCGAGGGGCTGATCGCTCCGGCCGTGACCCGCCGGCTGATCGCGGAGTTCGCGGGCGCCGCCTCCGTACGGGGCCGGGGGGCGGCCGATCCGGCGGTGCTGGACCCGCTCACCCGGCGCGAGCGGGAGGTGCTGGGATGCCTGGGCGAGGGGCTGTCGAACGCGGAGATCGCCCTGCGGCTGTCGATGGCCGAGGCCACGGTGAAGACGCACGTCAGCAGGTTGCTGGGCAAGCTGGAGCTGCGCAGCCGGGTGCAGGCGGCGGTTTTGGCGCGGGAGTTGGGGGTTTGACCCGTGCCCCGCGGACTTTGGTCCAGACCTCTTGACGATTGGTCCAGACCTTCCTACTGTCACCGAACACACACTGCGGTGAGTACGGGGAGCACCCTGTACTCAGGGCGGCGCAGGGTGGCAGTCCACGGTTTACCCCCGTTCGTTGGACCTCACCCGAGGAGCACCGTTGAGCACTGAATCCCCCCAACGCCGATCCAGGTTCAGATGGATACCCGCCCGGACCGGCAGATCCAAGGTCGTCGCGGGCCTGACCGCGCTCGTCGTCCCGCTGGCCGCGATGGTGGGGCTCGCCTCCCCCGCGTCGGCCGCCGCCTCCGCCACCGCCACGTACGTCAAGAAGTCGGACTGGGGCAGCGGCTTCGAGGGCCAGTGGACGGTGAAGAACACCGGCACCGCCGCGCTCTCCTCCTGGACGGTCGAGTGGGACTTCCCCTCCGGCACGTCGGTCGGCTCCGCCTGGGACGCCAACGTGACCGGCGCCGCCGGCCACTGGACCGCCAAGAACCTCAGTTGGAACGGGACCCTCGCCCCCGGCGCCAGCATCAGCTTCGGCTTCAACGGCACCGGTTCCGGCTCCCCCTCCGGCTGCAAGCTCAACGGCGCCTCCTGTGACGGCGGCGGCCAGCCCGGCGACGCCGCCCCCTCGGCCCCCGGCACCCCCACCACCAGCGACGTCACCGACACCTCGGTGAAGCTGAGCTGGGCCGCGGCCACGGACGACAAGGGCGTCAAGAACTACGACGTGCTGCGCGACGGCGCGAAGGTCGCCACGGTCACCGGCACCACGTACACCAACACCGGCCTGACCAAGGGCACCGACTACACCTACGCCGTGCAGGCGCGGGACACCGCCGACCAGACCGGCCCGGTCTCCGGCACCGTCTCCGTGCGCACCACCGGTGGCGGCGGCGAGCAGCCCGGCGGCAACAAGGTCAACCTGGGCTACTTCACCAACTGGGGCGTCTACGGGCGCAACTACCACGTCAAGAACCTGGTGACGTCCGGCTCCGCCGCGAAGATCACGCACATCAACTACGCCTTCGGCAACGTGCAGAACGGCAAGTGCACCATCGGCGACTCGTACGCCGACTACGAGAAGGCCTACACCGCCGACCAGTCGGTCGACGGCGTCGCCGACACGTGGGACCAGCCGCTGCGCGGCAGCTTCAACCAGCTCCGCAAGCTGAAGGCCAAGTACCCGCACATCAAGGTCCTCTGGTCGTTCGGCGGCTGGACCTGGTCCGGCGGCTTCCCCCAGGCCGCGCAGAACCCGGCCGCGTTCGCCCAGTCCTGCTACGACCTGGTCGAGGACCCGCGCTGGGCCGATGTCTTCGACGGCATCGACCTGGACTGGGAGTACCCCAACGCCTGCGGTCTCACCTGTGACACCAGCGGTCCGGCCGCACTGAAGAACCTCGCCTCCGCCACGCGGGCGAAGTTCGGCGCCAAGAACCTGGTCACCGCCGCCATCACCGCGGACGGCTCCGAGGGCGGCAAGATCGACGCCGCCGACTACGCGGGCGCCGCCCAGTCCATGGACTGGTACAACGTGATGACGTACGACTTCTTCGGCGCCTGGGCGGCCAAGGGCCCGACGGCCCCGCACTCCCCGCTCACGCCCTACACCGGCATCCCGCAGCAGGGCTTCACCTCCGCCGAGGCCATCGCCAAGCTGAAGGCCAAGGGCGTCCCGGCCAACAAGCTCCTCCTGGGCATCGGCTTCTACGGCCGCGGCTGGACCGGCGTCACCCAGTCCGCCCCCGGCGGCACGGCGACCGGCGCGGCCCCCGGCACGTACGAGGCGGGCATCGAGGACTACAAGGTCCTCAAGAGCACCTGCCCGACCACCGGCACCATCGCCGGAACCGCCTACGCCCACTGCGGCACCAACTGGTGGAGCTACGACACCCCGGCCACCATCGGCACCAAGATGGCCTGGGCCAAGAACCAGGGCCTGGGAGGCGCGTTCTTCTGGGAGTTCAGCGGTGACACCAGCAACGGCGAGCTGGTGACCGCGATGGACAGCGGTCTCCGGTAGCACCGGGCTGAACCCCGCACCCTGAGCCGAACCCCGCACCACCCCCGAAAAGCGCCGGGGAGACAGGTCCGCCCCCTGTCTCCCCGGTCTTTCGCTGTGCGCCCCGCCCCTTCCCGAGGGCCGGGGGGCCGCTCCTAGGCCACGTTGACCCGCTGGCCGGGCGGCGCCGCCTCCAGCCAGGCCAGGAAGCCGGTGAGGGCGTCCTCGCTCATCGCCAGCTCCAGGCGGATCCCGCGGTGGAGGCAGCCGAGCACGACGGAGTCGGAGAGCAGGGCCAGCTCCTCCTCGCCCTCCGGCAACCGGCGCGCGACCACCTCGATCGCAGAACGCTCCAGGCCCCGGCGGGGGCGAGGAGCGTAGGAGAAGACGCGGAACCAGTCGACGCGGTCACCGCTGTAGCGGGCGACCCCGTACACCCAGCCCTTGCCGGAGGGGTCGGGCTCCTCGGAGACGTCCCAGCGCAGACTGCAGTCGAACGTTCCGCCGGACCGCTGGATCAACCGCCGGCGCAGTCCGAAGACGAACAGCCCCAACAGGGCCAGTACGACGACCGATGCGCCCACCCACAACGCGAGGACCATCTCCACCGACCTCCTCGCATCGTCGAGTAACGGATACCGCAAACGTCAGTGCACCTGCATCGCCTCAGCCGCGACACGGCTGGATCGCTCCAGCTCGGGCCGCGGCTGAGTAAAAACATCTGTCAGCGGGGTGCTAGCGCACCGCCACCGCGCGCAGTCGTACGTCCGCACGCCGCTGGGCAGCGCCGTCCGCCTCCGACTTCGCGAGCTCCAGCGCCCGCTCGGCGCGCTCGACATCGATCTCGTCCGCCAGCTCGGCGATCTCGGCCAGCAGCGACAGCTTGTCGTCCGCGAACGAGATGAAACCACCGTGCACGGCGGCGACGACGGTGCCGCCCTCGCTCGTGCGGATCGTCACCGGGCCCGATTCCAGCACACCGAGAAGCGGCTGGTGACCGGGCATGACGCCGATGTCGCCGGACGTGGTGCGCGCGACGACCAGGGTGGCCTCGCCGGACCAGACACTACGGTCGGCGGCGACCAGCTCGACATGCAGCTCAGCAGCCAAGGGTGGCTCCTCGGGTCACCACCCGGCGGTCGAGCCGGGTGTTGGGTCAATTCTACGGGGCGTGGTGAGGGGGGCGGGACACACCCGCCCCCCTCGGTGAGCCGGAGGCTCAGGAGACGCCGAGCTCCTTGGCCTTGGCCTTGAGGTCGTCCAGGCCACCGCACATGAAGAACGCCTGCTCCGGGAAGTGGTCGTACTCACCGTCGCAGATCGCGTTGAACGCGGCGATCGACTCGTCGAGCGGCACGTCCGAACCGTCCAGGCCGGTGAACTGCTTGGCGGCGTGGGTGTTCTGCGACAGGAAGCGCTCGACGCGACGGGCGCGGTGGACGACGAGCTTGTCCTCTTCGCCCAGCTCGTCGATGCCGAGGATCGCGATGATGTCCTGGAGGTCCTTGTACTTCTGCAGGATTCCCTTGACGCGGCTGGCCGCGGCGTAGTGGTCCTGCGAGATGTAGCGCGGGTCCAGGATGCGGGACGTGGAGTCCAGCGGGTCCACGGCCGGGTAGATGCCCTTCTCGGAGATCGGACGGGAGAGAACCGTCGTCGCGTCGAGGTGGGCGAACGTGGTGGCCGGGGCCGGGTCGGTCAGGTCGTCCGCGGGGACGTAGATCGCCTGCATCGAGGTGATCGAGTGACCGCGCGTCGAGGTGATGCGCTCCTGGAGCACACCCATCTCGTCGGCCAGGGTCGGCTGGTAGCCCACCGCGGACGGCATACGGCCGAGCAGCGTGGAGACCTCGGAGCCGGCCTGCGTGAAGCGGAAGATGTTGTCGATGAAGAGCAGCACGTCCTGCTTCTGCACATCGCGGAAGTACTCCGCCATGGTCAGGGCGGACAGGGCGACCCGCAGACGGGTCCCCGGCGGCTCGTCCATCTGGCCGAAGACGAGCGCGGTCTTGTCCAGAACGCCCGACTCGGTCATCTCGTCGATGAGGTCGTTGCCCTCACGGGTGCGCTCGCCGACACCGGCGAACACCGACACACCGTCGTGCAGCTTCGCCACACGCATGATCATTTCCTGGATGAGGACCGTCTTGCCGACGCCCGCACCACCGAAGAGACCGATCTTGCCGCCCTTGACGTACGGGGTCAGCAGGTCGACGACCTTCAGGCCGGTCTCGAACATCTCGGTCTTCGACTCGAGCTGGTCGAAGGCCGGGGCCTTGCGGTGGATCGGCCAGCGCTCGGTGATCTGCGCCTCGGCCGACGGGTCGTTCAGGATCTGGCCGAGGGTGTTGAACACCTTGCCCTTGGTGATGTCGCCGACCGGGACGGTGATGCCCGCGCCCGTGTCGGTGACCGGCGCCTGGCGGACCAGGCCGTCGGTGGGCTGCATCGAGATCGCACGGACCACGCCGTCGCCCAGGTGCTGGGCGACCTCGAGGGTCAGCGTCTTGCGGGCGCCGTCCTCGGCCGGGTCGGCCACCTCGACGTGCAGGGCGTTGTAGATCTCCGGCATCGCGTCGACGGGGAACTCCACGTCGACGACCGGGCCGATGACCCGGGCGACGCGGCCCGTGGCAGCGGCCGTCACAGCGCTGTCAGTAGTCGTCGTCATTTACTTGTCACTCCCCGCGGTCGCGTCGGCCAGAGCACTGGCACCGCCGACGATCTCGCTGATTTCCTGGGTGATTTCGGCCTGGCGGGCCGCGTTGGCAAGCCGGGACAGGCTCTTGATGAGGTCCCCGGCGTTGTCGGTGGCCGACTTCATCGCACGGCGGCGGGCGGCGTGCTCGGAAGCGGCCGCCTGGAGCAGTGCGTTGTAGATACGGCTCTCGACGTAGCGCGGCAGAAGGGCGTCGAGGACGTCCTCAGCCGACGGCTCGAAGTCGAACAGCGGAAGGATCTCACCCTTGCGGGTGCTCTCCTGCGCCACCTCGTCGAGCGAAAGCGGCAGCATCCGGTCGTCGACCGCGTTCTGCGTCATCATCGACACGAATTCCGTGAAGACGATGTGCAGCTCGTCGACGCCGCCCTCGGCCGTGTCCCGCTGGATGGCCTCGATCAACGGAGCGGCGACGCGCTTGGCATCGGCGTACGTCGGGTTGTCGGTGAAGCCGGTCCAGGAGTCCGCGACCTTGCGCTCGCGGAAGCCGTAGTACGCGACACCCTTGCGGCCGACGATGTACGCGTCGACCTCCTTGCCCTCGGAGGCAAGGCGCTCCCGCAGCCGCTCCGCGGCCTTGATGGCGTTGGAGGAGTAGCCGCCGGCCAGACCGCGGTCGCTCGTGACGAGCAGGACCGCGGCCCGGACCGGGGCCTCGACCTCGGTGGTGAGCGGGTGCTTGGCGCTGGAGCCGGTCGCCACCGCGGTCACCGCGCGGGTGAGCTCGGTCGCGTACGGCATGGACGCCGCCACCTTGCGCTGCGCCTTGACGATGCGCGAGGCGGCGATCATCTCCATCGCCTTGGTGATCTTCTTGGTCGCGGTGACGGCTTGGATGCGGCGCTTGTAAACGCGAAGCTGAGCGCCCATCGATCAGCCCTCGCCCAGGAGCTTGCCGTCCGAGGTCTCGAACTGCTGCTTGAAGGCGGCGATCGCGTCGGCGATCGACTGCAGCGTGTCGTCGGACATCTTCGCGCCCTCGGCGATGCTGGTGAGGAGGTCCTTGCGCTCGCGGCGCAGGTACTCCAGCAGCTCGGCCTCGAAGCGGCGGATGTCCTCGACCGGGACGTCGTCCATCTTGCCGGTGGTGCCGGCCCAGACCGAGACGACCTGCTCCTCGACCGGGAACGGGGCGTACTGCGGCTGCTTCAGCAGCTCGACCATGCGCTTGCCGCGCTCCAGCGACGCCTTCGAGGCCGCGTCCAGGTCGGAGCCGAAGGCGGCGAACGCCTCCAGCTCGCGGTACTGGGCGAGGTCCACGCGGAGCCGGCCGGACACCTGGCGCATGGCCTTGTGCTGGGCGGAGCCGCCGACGCGGGAGACCGAGATACCGACGTTGAGCGCCGGACGCTGACCCGCGTTGAACAGGTCGGACTCCAGGAAGCACTGGCCGTCGGTGATGGAGATGACGTTGGTCGGGATGAACGCCGACACGTCGTTCGCCTTGGTCTCGACGATCGGGAGGCCCGTCATCGAACCGGCGCCCATCTCGTCGGAGAGCTTGGCGCAGCGCTCCAGCAGACGCGAGTGCAGGTAGAAGACGTCACCGGGGTAGGCCTCGCGGCCCGGCGGGCGACGCAGCAGCAGGGACACGGCGCGGTAGGCGTCGGCCTGCTTCGAGAGGTCGTCGAAGATGATCAGGACGTGCTTGCCCTGGTACATCCAGTGCTGGCCGATGGCCGAACCGGTGTACGGCGCCAGGTACTTGAAGCCGGCCGGGTCGGACGCCGGGGCGGCGACGATGGTCGTGTACTCCAGCGCGCCGGCCTCTTCGAGCGCACCACGCACGGAGGCGATGGTGGAGCCCTTCTGGCCGATGGCGACGTAGATGCAGCGGACCTGCTTGTTCACGTCGCCCGAGCGCCAGTTGTCGCGCTGGTTGATGATCGTGTCGACGGCCAGGGCGGTCTTGCCCGTCTGGCGGTCGCCGATGATGAGCTGACGCTGGCCGCGGCCGATCGGCACCATGGCGTCGACGGCCTTGTAGCCGGTCTGCATCGGCTCGTGCACCGACTTGCGGACCATGACGCCAGGGGCCTGCAGCTCGAGGGCGCGCCGGCTGTCGGTCTCGATCTCGCCGAGACCGTCGATCGGGTTGCCGAGCGGGTCGACGACGCGGCCGAGGTAGCCCTCGCCGACGCCGACCGAGAGCACCTCACCGGTGCGCTGCACCGGCTGGCCCTCTTCGATGCCGCTGAACTCGCCGAGGACGATGGCACCGATCTCGCGCTCCTCGAGGTTGAGGGCGAGACCGAGGGTTCCGTCCTCGAACTTCAGCAGCTCGTTCGCCATGGCGGAGGGCAGACCCTCCACCTTCGCGATGCCGTCACCGGCAACGCTGACCGTACCGACCTCCTCGCGCGAGGCCGCGTCCGGCTTGTACGACTGGACGAAATTCTCCAGCGCGTCCCGGATCTCCTCCGGCCGGATCGTGAGCTCCGCCATCTGGGTTCCCTGCTCTCCTTGTTGGGCCCGAAGTTTCTTAAGGGGGTCTGGGGGCCGACCCCCAGGAATCTTCTGCAGTTTCTGCACGGCCCAACCGGGCCGCTGGTCTTGCTTGTTCTTGTGCGCTGCGCTGTGTCAGCCGGCCATGCGGCGGGTCGCCTCGTCGAGGCGGTCCGCGACGGTGCCGTTGATGATCTCGTCACCGACGCGCACCGAGACCCCGCCGAGGACCGCGGGGTCCACGTCCAGGTTCAGGTGCATCTGCCGGCCGTAGAGCTTCGCCAGGGCGGCGCCGAGGCGCTGCTTCTGCCGGTCGCTGAGCGGCACCGCCGAGGTGACGACGGCGACCGTGCGGTCCCGGCGCTCCGCGGCGAGCTTGGACAGCGAGTCCAGCCCGGCTTCCAGGCTACGTCCACGCGGCTGCGTCACCAGGCGGACGATGATCCGCTCGGTGACCGGCTGCGCCTTGCCGCCGAGCAGGCTGCGCAGCAGCTCGCTCTTGGCGGAGGCGGTGGCCGTACGGCTGGTGAGCGCGGACCGCAGCCCCGTGTCGGAGCCGACGATCCGGCCGAACCGGAACAGCTCGTCCTCGACGTCGTCGAGGGCGCCGGCACGCTGGGCCGCGGTCAGGTCGGCGGTGTCCGCCAGCTCCTCGACCGAGTCCACCAGGTCGCGCGAGCGCGACCAGCGGGCCCGGACCAGCCCGGAGACCAGGTCGACGGTCTCGCCGCCCACCTGGCCGCTGAGCAGGCGCGCGGCCAGCTCCGCCTTGCTCTCGCCGCTCTGGGCCGGGTCGGTGAGGACCCGGCGCAGGGATACCTCGCGGTCGAGCAGCGCGGTGACCGATGCCAGCTCCTCCGCGAGCTTCGCCGCGTCGACCGACGTGTTGTCGGTCAACGCGTCGAGACGCTCGCGTGCGGCAGCCAGTGCCTCGCGGCTCGCGCCGTTCATCGGGCAGCCTCGGCCTTCGCCTCGAGCTCGTCGAGGAAGCGGTCGACCGTGCCGCTCTGCCGGGCGTGGTCCTGGAGGGACTCGCCGACGAGCTTGCCGGCCAGGTCGGTGGCGAGCTTGCCCACGTCCTGGCGCAGCGCGGAGGCCGCAGCCTTGCGGTCGGCCTCGATCTGGGCGTGGCCGGCGGCGATGATCTCCTCGCGCTGCCGCTGACCCTCCGCCTTCATCTCCTGGATGATGACGGCGCCCTGCTCCTGCGCCTCCTGGCGCAGGCGCGCGGCCTCGTGACGCGCCTCGGCGAGCTGAGCCTTGTACTGCTCAAGAACGCTCTGGGCCTCGGTCTGCGCCGCTTCGGCCTTCTCGATGCCACCCTCGATCGCCTCGCGGCGCTCTTCCAGGGTCTTGTTGATCACCGGAAGCAGCTTCTTCGAGAAGACGAAGAAGACGATGCCGAAGCAGATCAGGCCGATGACGACTTCAGGCCAGACCGGGAGCAGAGGCATCTGCGGTTCCTCGGCTGCCAGGTACATCATGGTGAACCTTTCGTCGAATATGGCTACGGCCGCTGCATCACGTGACGATGAACGGAACGACGAAGCCGATCAGGGCCAGGGCCTCGACGACGGCGAAGCCGAGCAGCATGTTCTGGCGGATGAGGCCGGCAGCCTCGGGCTGGCGGGCGATGGCCTGCACACCGTTACCGAAGATGATGCCGATGCCGATGCCGGGGCCGATCGCGGCGAGGCCGTAGCCGATGGTGCCGACGTTGCCGTTCACGGCCGCGAGGGTCTCGAAAGCAGCAGACATGTCTGTGGTTCCTTCTCTTGGTGGGACCGGTGGAAATGGTCTTCACACCGGGCGACTGGGGAGCTGAGGGCGGCAGCCGGGAGCCGGCAGGTCCTCAGTGGGCTTCTTCGAGCGCCTGGGAGAGGTACGTGGCGGTCAGCACGGTGAACACGTAGGCCTGGAGGGCCTGGATGAACATCTCGAACACGGTGAGGACCAGCGTCATGATGAACGACGCGCCGGCGTAGACCGTGCCCAGGACGGTGCCGAGCATGTACCAGGTGGCGATCGTGAAGATCAGGATCAGGATGTGGCCCGCGAACATGTTCGCGAAGAGTCGCACCGCCAGCGTGAACGGCCGGACGAAGACGTTGGAGATGAACTCCAGCGGCGTCAGCAGCACGTAGATCGGCTTGGGCAGACCGCTCGGAACGCAGAGGTTGCGGATGCCTCCGACGAACCCGTTCGTCCGGAAGGTCGCCGTCATGTACGTCACCCAGACGATCAGCGCAAGGCCGGCGGGGTAGGCGATGACGGAGCTGACCGGGAACTGGGCGATCGGGATGATGGCCCAGAGGTTCAGGATCCACACGAAGAAGAACAGCGAGACCAGCAGGGGGACGAAGGGCTCGCCCTTCTTGCCGATGACCTCGCGGGCGATGCCGCGGTGGACGAAGTCGTACAGCGCCTCGGCGACCATCTGGAGCTTGCCCGGAACGACCTTGGGCTTCGAGAAACCGGCCCAGAAGAAGGCCAGGATCGCGAACGTGCCGATGATCGCGAGCAGCATGGGCTTGTTGAACTCGACAGGCCCAATGGTGAAGAGCGGCTCGAAGAGGAACGACCACACGCTGGGGGCATGGAACCCGCAGTCCTTGAAAAGGTGGCAGTTCGTCTCGAAGGCGAGCGTCTGGGCGTCAGTCACCAAGAGCTCCTTCTGCATGGCGCATGGATGCGGCTACCTCGTTGTGTCGGAGCGGCGGGTGGCCGCAGGTCGGCACCGGACTGGTTCTTACGGTGAGGAGGCGGCGGCCGGGCCCGAAGCCTCGCGATGAATCAAGCGACCGCCCTGTTGCCCGCGCTCGCACTACCGCAACCGAGACCGGACGATAGCAGCACGTCGAACACGGCTTTATTCCGGCCCTACTCGCCACGTTCTCCCCCCGCTCCGCCCGGACGGTTCCGGGTGTCCGCGTCGGGGTCGACATAGGGGGTCTTGCTCCGGGAATGCAGCACGGCCTGGGTGGTGATCCACGTGATGACGGCCGCGACCAGCGAGAGGGCGAAGACCTGAAGATCGAAGAGAGAGGTGTTCCTGATGCTCAGGATGAAGATGAGCAGGAGCACGAGCTGAGCCGAGTAAATCATCAGCCCCATGCCCTGGAACAGGTGAGGCATGGTCTTGGCGACCCACTGGAGGGCCAGCAGTCCGAGCGCCATGAAGACGATCACGACCACGCAGCCCACCGCCGCGCCGATCGCCCCCTCGCCACCGGCGAGCAGGCCGCCCACGAGCGTGGCGACGGCTCCCACCGCGGCGGTGGGGGTGGCGATGCGCAGTAGTTCGCGCATGTCGGACTGCATGGCGGCAGCTCCACTGGTCTGGGGAGGAATGGGGCGTCGTCATGGACGAGCGTAGGCCCGGTCCGCGGGGCGGAGATGCGGGGCGAGGACCGCCCTGCGGGGTTCTTCGCCTCCGTCACCGGGTCTCGTGAACGGTATCACAAACTATTTGATGAGGTCTTTACCTGAAAAGTGTGCCACCGGTCACACAGAAGAGTGAGACGCAGCATGTGCACCTGACAACTAGACGCGATGTCTGGTAATGCACTGCGGGTTCCGAAACGTCAACGCGAGGTGTCGACGGAACGGCGATCGGGGAAACGCGAACGTGCGCCGATCGCGGTCGCTCCGTTGACGCCGGACACTCCGACCGCCACAGGGGCCCGTTCGGAGCCCTCCTCGCCCATCTGAGCGTCTTCCGCGCTCGATTGGGCCTCCGCGCCCGAGGGCGCGGTCCCGTCCTCCCCAGAGGTCGCCGAGGCGGCCGGCTCCGCGCCCTCCGTCTCGCCGCGCCGCCGGTAGCGGGGCGGCACGAAGCGGTTGGCCCAGTGCGGGGTGCGCGGGGTGAACCGCGGCATCAGCAGGAGCAGCAGGCCGACCGCGCTCGCCGCCATGATCACGAAGACGATCCACATGGAGGCCGAGTGCACGGAGTAGCCGACCGCGCCGAAGGCGATGAGCGCGGACCAGAAGTACATGATCAGCACGGCGCGGCTGTGCGAGTGCCCGATCTCCAGCAGCCGGTGGTGCAGGTGCCCCCGGTCGGCGGCGAACGGCGACTGGCCGTTCCAGGTGCGCCGGACGATGGCGAGGACCAGGTCGGCGGCCGGGATCGCGATGATCGTCAGCGGCAGCAGCAGGGGGATGAAGACCGGGAACATCGCGTGGGTCGCCTGGCGCTCGCCCCCCGCGAAGATCCCCAGGCGGTCCGGGTCGACCTGCCCGGTGATGGAGATCGCCGAGGCGGCCAGCACCAGGCCGATGAGCATCGACCCCGAGTCGCCCATGAAGATCCGGGCCGGGTGCATGTTGTGCGGGAGGAAGCCGAGGCACATGCCCATCAGAATGGCGGCGAAGAGGGTCGCGGGCGCGGCCTCCTCGATCCCGTACCCGAACCAGAGGCGGTAGGCGTAGAGGAAGAACGCGGCCGAGGCGATGCACACCACGCCGGCCGCGAGCCCGTCCAGGCCGTCCACGAAGTTGACCGCGTTGATCGTGATGACGACCAGCGCCACCGTGAGCAGCGTCCCCTGCCACTGGGTGAGGGCGACCGTGCCGACGCCGGGGACGGGCAGCCACAGGATCGTCAGGCCCTGGATGACCATGACGGCGGCGGCGATCATCTGGCCGCCGAGCTTGATCAGGGCGTCGATCTCGAACTTGTCGTCCAGCACGCCGATCAGCCAGATCAGCGCGGCGCCGGAGAGCAACGCCCTGGGCTCGTTGGAGAGTTCGAAGACGCTGGTGAGGTTGTACAGGTGGTCGGCGACGATCAGCCCCGCGCACAGCCCGCCGAACATCGCCATGCCGCCGAGCCGGGGAGTCGGTTCCCGGTGGACGTCGCGTGCGCGGATCGCGGGCATCGCCCCGACCGCGATGGCGAACTTGCGCACCGGTCCGGTCAGCAGGTAAGTCACCGCTGCCGTGACACAGAGCGTCAGCAGGTAATCACGCACGGGCTGCCCCACAGAATTCGCCGACCATCTCAGCCCCACACCCTAGTCCCATGAACGAGGACTCCACGGTACGGGTGATGGTTCCCCCGGTCCCGCCTACCCCGGATACGGCGGATTGCGCAGGACCAGTTCGCGCACCTCGGCCGCGATCCGGCCCGCGTCGCCCGGCTCCCGCACGGCCGCCCCGAACAGGGCGGCGATCGCGGCCATGTCCGCCTCGTCCATCCCCTGGGTGGTGACGGCGGCGGTCCCCAGGCGGATGCCGCGCGCCTCGCCGTACGGGAGGGCGCAGGTGTCCAGGACCATGCCGGCCGCCGCCAGCCGCGCGCGGGCGGTCCGGCCGTCCACGCCGAGCGGGGCCGGGTCCGCGACGACGAGGTGGGTGTCGGTGCCGCCCGTGGCCACCTCGAAGCCCTCCGCCTCCAGGCCGGCGGCGAGCGCGCGGGCGTGGGCGACGGTCCGGTGGGCGTAGAGCGCGTACGCGGGGGTGGCCGCCTCCCCGAACGCGACGGCCTTCGCCGCCACCGTGTGCATCTGCGCGCCGCCCTGGGTGAAGGGGAACACCGCCCGGTCGATGCGCTCCGCCAGCTCGGCGCGGCACAGGAGCAGGCCGCCGCGCGGCCCCCGCAGCACCTTGTGCGTGGTGGCGCAGACGACGTCGGCGTACGGGACGGGGCTCGGCGCCGCTCCCCCCGCGACCAGGCCCAGCGGGTGCGCGGCGTCCGCGATCAGGTAGGCGCCGACCTCGTCGGCGATCTCCCGGAACAGCGCGTGGTCGAGGTGGCGGGGGTAGGAGATCGAGCCGCACACGATGGCCTTCGGGCGGCGGGCGCGGGCCAGGGCGCGCAGCCGCTGGTAGTCGACGAGCCCGCTCTCCGGGTCCACCCCGTAGCCGGCGAAGTCGAACCAGCGGCCGGAGAAGTTGCCCGGCGCCCCGTGCGTGAGGTGTCCCCCGTACGGCAGTCCCATGGCGAGCACCGTGTCGCCGGGGCGCAGCAGCGCGGCGTAGGCGGCGAGGACGGCCGAGGAGCCGGAGTGCGGTTGGACGTTGGCGTGCTCGGCGCCGAAGAGGGCGGTGGCGCGGCGGACGGCGATGCGTTCGGCGGCGTCCGCGTGCTCGCAGCCGCCGTGGTACCGCGCGCCGGGGTAGCCCTCGGCGTACTTGTTGGCGAGCGGGGAGCCGAGGGCGGCGAGGACCGCGGGCGAGGTGAAGTTCTCAGCGGCGATCAGTTGGAGGGTGGTGGCCTGCCGGTCGGTCTCGTCGAGCAGCACCCCGGCGACCTCCGGGTCCTGGCGGAGCAGGGCGCCGAAGTCCTGGGGCGGGGCGCCGGGCTCGGGCGGCGCGGACGCGGCGGAGGAGGTGACCGGCATGGGAGGGCTCCGGACCTGTGGGGGGGCGCGCCGGCGAGGTGTGCCGGTGTCGACTCCAATGTAGGCCGGTGCGGGCGGACGCGCCCGCTGTCGCGCGGCCGTGTACGCCGGTCGGCGCACCGGCGCTCAGTGCGCGGCGGGGACGCCGGTGAGCGCGGTGACGACGGGGTCGAGCGCCTGGTTGATCTCGTCGCCGACGGAGCGGAAGAAGGTGATGGGCGCGCCGTAGGGGTCGTAGACCTCGTCGGCCTCTGCGGTCGGGGCCAGCAGCCAGCCGCGCAGCGCGGCGGCGGCGCGGACCAGGGCGCGGGCGCGCTCGACGACGCCCTCGTCGCGCGGGTCGGGCAGGGTGGCCGGGTCGATCGCCCGTACCAGCCGGGTGAACTCCTTGAGGGTGAAGGTGCGCAGGCCCGCGGAGTGGCCCATGGAGATGACCTGGGCGCGGTGGTCGCGGGTGGCGGTGAGGACCAGGTCGGCGCGGATCACGTGCTCGTCGAGCAGTTCCCGGCCGACGAAGCCGCTGGCGTCCGCGCCGAAGTCCGCGAGGACGACCTCGGCGTTGGCCTCCATGGGCGCGCCCTCGTGGCCCCAGGTGCCCGCGCTCTCCACGATCAGGCCGCCGCTGAGCGGGTCGCCGAGGCGGTCCACCAGGGCGTGCCGGGTCAGCCGCTCGGTGATCGGCGAGCGGCAGACGTTGCCGGTGCTGACGTGGAGGATGCGGAAGGTGTCGGTCCGCCCCGCTATGCCACGCCCCTCGGGGGCGGTCAATTGGCCACCTCGAGGTCGGGTACCACCTTGCGCAGCTCCTCGGCGGAGACGGCGCCGGCGCGCAGCAGGAGCGGGACGGGGCCGGTGACGTCGACGATCGAGGACGGCACGATGCCGGGCGTGGGGCCGCCGTCGAGGTAGACGGAGACGGAGTCGCCGAGCATCCCCTGGGCGGCGTCGCAGTTCTCCGGCGCCGGGTGGCCGGTGAGGTTGGCGCTGGAGACGGCCATCGGGCCGACCTCGGTCAGCAGCTCGATGGCGACCGGGTGCAGCGGCATCCGGACGGCGACGGTGCCGCGGGTGTCCCCGAGGTCCCACTGGAGCGAGGGCTGGTGCTTGGCGACGAGGGTGAGGGCGCCGGGCCAGAAGGCGTCGACCAGCTCCCATGCCTCCTCGGAGAAGTCGGTGACCAGGCCGTGCAGCGTGTTCGGGGAGCCGATGAGGACGGGGGTGGGCATGTTGCGGCCGCGGCCCTTGGCGTCCAGCAGGTCGGTGACGGCCTCGGCGCTGAAGGCGTCCGCGCCGATCCCGTACACGGTGTCGGTGGGCAGCACGACCAGCTCGCCCCGGCGGACGGCGGAGGCGGCCTCACGCAGGCCCGAGGCCCGGTCGGTGGCGTCGTTGCAGTCGTATCGCCGTGCCATCAGCCGGCCTCCTGGAGCGTGTACGGGTACGGGTGGTGGTGGAGCGGTCCGGTCACGGCATGGCCTTGCGGGCGGTGGCGAACCGGGGCCGCTTGTTCAGGTCGGGGTGGTCGGCGGCGTCCGCCCAGCCCCGCTCCTCGGTGAAGATCCACGGCACCTGGCCGCCCTGGGTGTCGGCGTGCTCGATGACGACGAGGCCGCCGGGGCGCAGCAGGCGGTGGGCGGTCCGCTCGATGCCGCGGATGGTGTCGAGGCCGTCCTCGCCGGAGAAGAGCGCCATCTGCGGGTCGTGGTCGCGGGCCTCGGGGGCGACGTACTCCCATTCGGTGAGCGGGATGTACGGCGGGTTGGAGATCACCAGGTCGACCTGGCCGTCCAGCTCGGGCAGGGCGGTCAGGGCGTCCCCGCGGTGGACGGTGACCCTGGACCCCTCGGCGTTCCTCCGGGTCCACGTGAGGGCGTCCTCGGACAGCTCCACGGCGTGCACCCGCGAGCGCGGGACCTCCTGCGCCATGGCGAGCGCGATGGCGCCCGATCCGGTGCACAGGTCGACGACGACGGGCTCGACGACGTCCATCGCGCGGACGGCGTCTATGGCCCAGCCGACGACGGACTCGGTCTCCGGCCGGGGGACGAAGACGCCGGGGCCCACCTGGAGCTCCAGGTAGCGGAAGAAGGCGCGGCCGGTGATGTGCTGGAGGGGTTCGCGGGCCTCGCGGCGGGCGATGGTCTCCCAGTACCGGGCGTCGAAGTCCGTGTCAGGCACCGTGTGCAGCTCGCCCCGCTTCACGCCGTGGACGAAGGCCGCGAGCTCCTCGGCGTCGAATCGCGGCGAGGGGACACCGGCGTCGGCCAGCCGCTGGGTGGCCTGGGCCACCTCGGCGAGCAGCAGGTTCATCGCGGTTCTCCGTACGGGTTACGGGCGTGCGGGCGGGCGGTGCGCTTACGCGTTGGCGAGCTTGGCGGCGGAGTCGGCGTCGACGCACGCCTGGATCACCGCGTCCAGGTCGCCGTCGAGGACCTGGTCCAAGTTGTACGCCTTGTATCCGACGCGGTGGTCCGAGATGCGGTTCTCCGGGAAGTTGTACGTCCGGATCTTCTCGGAGCGGTCGACGGTGCGCACCTGGCTGCGGCGGGCGTCGGAGGCCTCCTGCTCGGCGGCCTCCTGGGCGGCGGCCAGCAGCCGGGAGCGCAGGATGCGCATGGCCTGCTCCTTGTTCTGGAGCTGGCTCTTCTCGTTCTGGCAGGAGGCGACGACGCCGGTCGGCAGGTGCGTGATGCGGACGGCGGAGTCGGTCGTGTTGACGGACTGCCCGCCGGGGCCGGAGGAGCGGTAGACGTCGATCCGGAGGTCGTTGGCGTGGATCTCGACGTCCACCTCCTCGGCCTCGGGCGTGACGAGCACGCCGGCGGCGGAGGTGTGGATGCGGCCCTGGGACTCGGTGGAGGGCACGCGCTGCACGCGGTGCACGCCGCCCTCGTACTTCATGCGGGCCCAGACGCCCTGGCCGGGCTCGGTCGCGCCGTTGCCGCCCTTGGTCTTGACGGCGACCTGGACGTCCTTGTAGCCGCCCAGCTCGGACTCGGTGGAGTCGATGATCTCGGTCTTCCAGCCGACGCGCTCGGCGTAGCGCAGGTACATGCGCAGCAGGTCGCCGGCGAACAGGGCGGACTCGTCGCCGCCCGCGCCCGCCTTGATCTCCAGGAGCACGTCCTTGTCGTCGCTGGGGTCGCGCGGGACGAGGAGGAGGCGGAGCTTCTCGGTCAGCTCTTCGCGCTGCTTCTCCAGGTCCTTGACCTCGGCGGCGAAGTCGGGGTCGTCCGCGGCGTACTCGCGCGCGGTCTCGACGTCCTCGCCGGTCTGCTTCCAGGCCCGGTACGTGGAGACGATCGGGGTCAGCTCCGCGTAGCGCTTGTTCAGCTTGCGCGCGTTGGCCTGGTCGGCGTGGACCGACGGGTCGGCGAGCTTCTTCTCGAGATCGGCGTGCTCGCCGATCAGTTCCTCGACCGCCTCGAACATGCGGGGGCTCCTGGTTGGTTACGTCTACGGGCCTGCTGGAAGGGCGTACTCCCGGCGGGTCCGGCGCGGGGGCTCCCCCGACGACCCGACCGGAAAAAACGCCGGTCCCGGCGCCCCCCGCGAAGAGGGCGCCGAGAGCCGGCGCAGTGGCTCGCTACTTGCTGGCGGAGCCGGCAGCCTTGCCGAAGCGGGCCTCGAAGCGGGCCACGCGGCCGCCGGTGTCGAGGATCTTCTGCTTGCCCGTGTAGAACGGGTGGCACTCGGAGCAGACGTCGGCGCGGATCGCGCCGCCGTCGATGGTGCTCCGGGTGGTGAACGAGGCGCCGCAGGTGCAACTGACCTGCGTCTCGACGTACTCGGGGTGGATGTCGCGCTTCAAGGTGTCTCCTAGTTTCGGGAGGGCGCCGGGTCGTCCGCGCGGATTGCGCGGGCGTGAACCGGGGCCGACGTACCAGTCTGCCAGGACGGGCCGTATCTCCCAAAACGAGGGGCGCGGTCCGGGTATTCCCCGGCCCCCGCGCGCCGGGTCGCGGGCCGCGGGCGTCCGGGGCTGCGGGCCTCCGGGGGCAGTGGGCGTCCGGGGACGGTCCCTACTCGACGACCCGCCCGGCCTCGCCCCGGTCGCCGGCCGACCGCTCGGTGGCGGAGGCGGGGATCGGCCGGTCGTGCCGGAGCGCGGACCAGACCTGGCGGCCGGCCTCCTCCTGCGGGAGGACGCGGTTCGGGTCGGCGGGGTCGTACTCCACCGGGAGGGTCACCATGTGGACGCCCTGCGCGTTCAGCCCCTTGAGGCCGCCCGCGAACCCGGCGAGCCGCCTGACCGAGCCGAGCCCCGCGTCGGTGGTGACGGCCTTCGTCGCGGCGTCCGCGAGCCCGAACAGCTTCTTGGGGCTGGTCAGCGCCCCGACGCTCTTCACCCGCTCCATCAGCGCCTTGACGAACGCCTGCTGGAGCTGGATGCGCCCCAGGTCGCTGCCGTCGCCGACGCCCTTGCGGGTGCGGACGAGGCCGAGGGACTGCTCGCCGTCGAGGGTGTGCGTGCCGGGCTCCAGCTCCAGGCGGCTCTTGGAGTCGTCGATCGCCGTACGGGTGGTGACCTCGACGCCGCCCAGCTCGTCGACGAGCCGGGTGAAGCCGGTGAAGTCGACCTCGACGTAGTGGTCCATGCGGATGCCCGACATCGCTTCGACGGTCTTGACCGCGCAGGCCGGCCCGCCGACCTCGTAGGCGGTGTTGAACATCGTCCGCCGCTCGGCCCCGACCTCCTCCCCCGTCGCGTCGCTCGCGCAGGCCGGGCGCTCGACCAGGGTGTCGCGCGGTATCGACACGACGCTCGCCGACCTGTGGCCCTTGGCCACGTGCACCACCATCGCCGTGTCCGAGCGGGCGGCCCCCTCGTCGGCGCCGTACGCGCCGTTGTCGCCGGAGCGCGAGTCCGACCCCAGGACCAGGATGTCCTGGGAGCCGTCGTCCCTGTCGTCGGGCCGGTCGGCGCCGAGCCGGGCGTCGATGTCGACGCTGGAGAGGTTGCCGTCGAGCGCGACGTAGGCGTAGCCGAGCCCGGCGCCGCCGACGAGCACCGCGCCCGCCGCCGACCACGCCGCGAGGGTCTTCGCGCGGCGCCGGCGGGACGGCTTGCGCCGCCGGCTGCCGGTGCCGCGTATCCGGCCCGTGGTCCTGTTCTGCTCGCTCACACGTCTCCTCCGCTACGGCGCCGCGCTGCTCCTCGCCGCGCGTCCAGCGACCTCGCCGGGCCCCGACGGACGCCGGAGCACCTGGAAGGGTCGCACACGGTCCTGTGACCACCGCCGGGGTGCGCGGGGGGCGGGACCCGCCCGCGTACGCGCCGTGATCACGGTGGTCACCTGGGCTTTCGCGCCCGGCGGCCGCTTCGCGCGGGTGGCTCCTGGAGGGGTCGGCGTGTGGCGAAGGTCTCGGGTGCGCCGCCGGACGCGCGAGGGCCCCCGTCACCGGCGGTGACGGGGGCCCTCGCGGACGACGTGCCGAAGGACGTCAGTCGTTGCCGTTGCCGCTGCCCGGCGTCGTCTTCTGGATCTGGAGCAGGAACTCCGCGTTGGACTGGGTCTTCTTCATCCGGTCCAGGAGCAGCTCGATCGCCTGCTGCTGGTCGAGCGCGTGCAGCACCCGGCGCAGCTTCCAGACGACCGCCAGCTCGTCGGTGCCGAGCAGGATCTCCTCCTTGCGGGTGGAGGACGCGTCGACGTCCACCGCCGGGAAGATGCGCTTGTCCGAGAGCTTCCGGTCGAGCTTGAGCTCCATGTTGCCGGTGCCCTTGAACTCCTCGAAGATCACCTCGTCCATGCGCGAGCCGGTCTCGACGAGCGCGGTGGCCAGGATGGTCAGCGAGCCGCCGTCCTCGATGTTGCGCGCGGCGCCGAAGAAGCGCTTCGGGGGGTACAGCGCGGTCGAGTCGACACCACCGGAGAGGATGCGGCCGGAGGCCGGCGCCGCGAGGTTGTACGCGCGGCCCAGGCGGGTGATCGAGTCGAGCAGGACGACCACGTCGTGACCCAGCTCCACGAGGCGCTTGGCGCGCTCGATGGCCAGCTCGGCGACGGTGGTGTGGTCCTCGGCGGGGCGGTCGAAGGTCGAGGAGATGACCTCGCCCTTCACCGACCGCTGCATGTCGGTGACCTCTTCCGGACGCTCGTCGACCAGGACGACCATCAGGTGGCACTCGGGGCTGTTGACCGTGATCGCGTTGGCGATGGCCTGCAGGATCATGGTCTTGCCGGTCTTCGGCGGAGCCACGATCAGTCCGCGCTGCCCCTTGCCGATCGGGGCCACCAGGTCGATGATCCGCGTCGTCAGGATGTTGGAGTCGGTCTCCAGGCGGAGCCGGTCCTGCGGGTAGAGCGGGGTCAGCTTCTGGAACTCGGGGCGGCCGCGGCCGGACTCGGGCGCCATGCCGTTGACCGAGTCGAGGCGGACCAGCGCGTTGAACTTCTCGCGGCGCTCGCCGTCCTTGGGCTGGCGCACCGCGCCGGTGACGTGGTCGCCCTTGCGCAGGCCGTTCTTGCGGACCTGGGCGAGCGAGACGTACACGTCGTTCGGGCCGGGCAGGTAGCCGGAGGTCCGGATGAACGCGTAGTTGTCGAGGATGTCCAGGATGCCCGCGACGGGGATCAGGACGTCGTCGTCGGCCACCTGGACGTCGCCGGCGAAGTCGTCGCGGCCGCGGCGGCCGCGGCGGTCGCGGTAGCGGCCCCGGCGGCCCCGGCGGCCGCCCGCCTCGTCGTCGAAGTCGTCCTGCGGACCGTTGTCGCGGTTCTGCTGGCCCTGTCCCTGGCTCTGGCCCTGACCCTGGCCCTGGCGCTGCGGGCGCTGCCCGCCGCCGCCCTGCTGGCCCTGGTCGTCGCCCTTGCCGCGGCGGTCGCGCTGGCGCTCGCGGCGCTCGCTCCGGTCACCGCGCTCGCCGCGCTCACCGCGGTCGCCGCGGTTCTGGCGGTCTCCGCGGCGGCCCTCGGCCGTGTCGGCGGCGGCCTCGGCCTTGGCCTCGCCCTTGGGCTCGCCGCGGTCCTCGGACTTCTGCTCGACCTGCGGCTCCGCGACCTTGACCTCGGTCTTCGTCTCGGTCCGGGTCTCGGCCTTGGTCTCGGGGCTGCCCGCCTGCGCGGTGGCACGGCGGCGGCGGCGCTCGCCCGCGGGCTGGTCGTCGCTGGCCGGCTGGCCGGGGATCTCGATCTGCTGCTGGGCAGCGGACTTCTCGGCGGCGGCGTCGTCCCCGGTGCGCGCCTTGGAGGTGGCGCGGCGCTTCGGCTTGCTCTCCGCCTCGGCGGGGGCCTCGGCGGCCTTGGCAGGGGCCTTGGCGGGGGCTCCGCCGCCCGCCTGCGCCTCCTTGATGACCTCGATCAGTTGGCCCTTGCGCATCCGCGCGGTACCCCTGATGCCGAGGCCGGACGCGACCTGCTGCAGCTCGGCCAGGACCATGCCCTCGAGGCCGGTGCCGGAGCGGCGGCGCCGTGCGGGTGTGCCAGTGGCAGCACCTTCGGCGGGCGCGGCGCTGTCGACGTTCTTGTCGGCAGTGACGCCCATCAGATCGGTGGTGTCGCTCACGAAGGGTCCTTCCCTGGAGCGGACGTCGGCCTTCTGGCTCGGCGACCGGTTGTGCTGTCCGACTGCGGTCTGTTGATCTTGCTGGATCGCGGACCGTGCCGGGGCGGTGGTCCGCCGGGTACGGCGGAGAGATGAATGTGCGGGGTCCGGCGCGAGATCCCCTGCTCGGCCCACTCCTGGACGAGCGAGGGGTGTCGTGCCGGTTCCGGAGCGTGCTCGAAACTGCTCAGGCGGGCTGCTCAGGCAGTTGGGGAGGCTCCCGGAAGAATGGTGGTCCCGGAGGGGGACACGAAGCAACGCGCCTTCGAGACGTCGGTTGCAGACTTGAGGTTAACACTACCGGCTCCAACAAACATTCCCCCTCTCGCTCACCGGTAATCAGACGCGGTTACGCGGCCAGCGGCAGCACGCTGGCGCCCGCGGCGTCCATGGCCAGTCGATTGGCGGCCCAGCCCTCGCCCGCCAGACGGGCGACCTTGTCGGCCGCGCCCTCCTCCGTCAGCGCGAGGACCGTGGGGCCCGCGCCGGAGATGACCGCGGGCACGCCGTCGGCGCGCAGCCGGTTGACCAACTCCACGCTCTGCGGCATCGCGGGGCCCCGGTACTCCTGGTGGAGGCGGTCCTCGGTGGCGGCGAGCAGCAGTTCGGGCCGGCGGGTCAGGGCCTCGACGAGCAGGGCCGCCCGACCGGCGTTCAGCGCGGCGTCGACGTGCGGGACGGTGCGCGGGAGCAGGCCGCGGGCCGTCTCGGTGAGCACCGGGCGGCCGGGCACGAACACCACCGGGACGACGGAGTCGGCCGGGTCCATCCTGATCGCGCGGGCCGCGCCGCCGTCCATCCAGGCGAGGGTGAAGCCCCCGAGCAGGCAGGCGGCGACGTTGTCCGGGTGCCCCTCGATCTCGGTCGCCAGCTCCAGCAGGGCCGCGTCGTCGAGGCGGGCGTCGCCGCCGGTCGTCACGGCGCGGGCGGCGACGATGCCGGCGCAGATGGCGGCGGAGGACGAGCCGAGGCCGCGGCCGTGCGGGATGCGGTTGGCGCAGACGATCTCCAGGCCGCGGGGCTGGCCGCCGAGCAGGTCGAACGCGGTGCGCAGGGAGCGTACGAGCAGGTGGCTCTCGTCGCGGGGCAGCGTCTCGCCGCCCTCGCCTGCGATGTCGATGTGCAGCCCGGAGTCGGCGACCCGGACGACGACGTCGTCGTACAGCCCCAGCGACAGGCCCAGGGCGTCGAAGCCCGGACCCAGGTTGGCGCTGGTGGCGGGGACGCGCACCCTGACGGCGGCGGCTCGGAACGCGGGACCGGCCATCGGTCGGACGACTCCTTGTCAGGCGGCGGGGAAGCAGTGCGGCGGCTTCGCGGCGGGGCGTGCGGGGTGGGGGTGGCTGGGGCGTGGGAGGGGATCGCGGCCGCGCGGAGGGCGTCCTCCGTGCGGTGCGCGGCTCCGACCCGACGGCCGCGGCGGCCACGACGACGGCCGTGGCGCTCCGCGGGCGGATGTCGGGCGGATGGGGTACAGCTTATCGAAGGAAGGTTCCGCGGCGACATAGGGCGCACAGGAGGCGCACGATGCGTGTCGCCCGCCTCCTATGCGCTCTCCGCCCCGAAAAGAGGGCGGTTGGGCCGGGTTGTCTCGGTTGACCGGCCCGGCCGCGGCGTCCCACCGCGGCCGGGGGCGGTCAGACGAGTCCGAGCTTCCGGGCGGCGGTGGCCGCGTCGACGGGGACCGTGACCGGCTGGGGCGCGCCCGCGACGGCCCAGTCGGGGTCCTTGAGGCCGTTGCCGGTGACCGTGCAGACGATGCGCTGGCCGGGATCGACCTTGCCCTGCTCGGCGGCCTTGAGCAGTCCGGCGACGGACGCGGCCGACGCGGGCTCGACGAAGACGCCCTCCTGGGAGGCCAACAGCCGGTAGGCGGACAGGATCTGTCGGTCCGTCACCTCGTCGATGAAGCCGCCCGACTCGTCGCGCGCGGCGAGCGCGTAGTTCCAGGACGCCGGGTTGCCGATCCGGATCGCCGTGGCGATGGTGGCCGGGTCCTTGACGACCTCGCCGCGCACGATGGGCGCGGAGCCGGAGGCCTGGAAGCCCCACATGCGCGGGGTGCGCGAGGAGACGCCGTCGCCGGCGTACTCGGTGTACCCCTTCCAGTACGCGGTGATGTTGCCCGCGTTGCCGACCGGCAGGACGTGGACGTCGGGGGCGTCGCCGAGCGCGTCGACGATCTCGAACGCGGCGGTCTTCTGGCCCTCGATGCGCACCGGGTTGACCGAATTGACCAGCGCCACCGGGTAGTTGTCGGAGAGCGAGCGGGCCAGGGTGAGGCAGTCGTCGAAGTTGCCGTCGACCTGGAGGATGGTGGCGCCGTGGACGAGCGCCTGGCCCATCTTGCCGAGCGCGATCTTGCCCTGCGGCACGAGGACGGCGCAGACCATGCCCGCGCGCACCGCGTACGCCGCGGCGGAGGCCGAGGTGTTGCCGGTGGAGGCGCAGATGACGGCCTTGGCGCCCTCCTCCTTGGCGCGGGTGATGGCCATGGTCATGCCGCGGTCCTTGAACGAACCGGTGGGGTTGGCGCCCTCGACCTTGAGGTGCACCTCGCAGCCCGTGCGCTCGGAGAGGACCTGCGCCGGGACGAGCGGCGTACCGCCTTCACGGAGCGTGACGACGGGCGTCGCGCCCGTGACGGGGAGCCGGTCCCGGTACTCCTCGATGATGCCGCGCCACTGGTGGGTGCCCTTGCTGGTCATGGGTCCTTTACTCCCCTTCAACACGCATGATGCTGGCGACACCGCGCACGGTGTCGAGCTTGCGCAGCGCCTCGACGGTCCCCGAGAGGGCGGCGTCGGGCGCGCGGTGGGTGACGACGACGAGGGACGCCTCGCCGTCGGAGTCCGGTCGGCCCTGCTGGCGCACCGTGTCGATGGATACGCCCTGCTCGGCGAAGACCGTCGCTACCTGGGCGAGCACGCCCGGTTTGTCGGCCACGTCGAGGCTGATGTGGTAGCGCGTGACGACGTCGCCCATGGGGCTGACCGGCAGGCGCGTGTAGGCGGACTCACCGGGTCCGGTGGCCTCGCCCAGTTTGTTGCGGCAGACCGCGACGAGGTCGCCGAGGACCGCCGACGCGGTCGGCGAGCCGCCGGCGCCGGGCCCGTAGAACATGAGCTGCCCGGCGGCCTCGGCCTCGACGAAGACCGCGTTGTACGCCTCGCGCACGGAGGCCAGGGGGTGGCTGAGCGGGATCATCGCGGGGTGGACGCGGGCGGTGACGGACCGCCCGTCGGCGGCGCGCTCGCAGATGGCGAGGAGCTTGACGGTGCAGCCCATGCGCCGGGCGGAGGCGATGTCCGCGGCGGTGACCTCGGTGATGCCCTCGCGGTGCACGTCGCCGATCCGCACGCGGGTGTGGAAGGCGATGCCGGCGAGGATCGCGGCCTTGGCGGCGGCGTCGAAGCCCTCGACGTCGGCGGTGGGGTCGGCCTCGGCGTACCCGAGGGCGGTGGCCTCGTCGAGCGCCTCGGAGTAGCCGGCGCCGCTGGTGTCCATCCTGTCGAGGATGAAGTTGGTCGTCCCGTTGACGATGCCGAGCACCCGGTTGACCTTGTCCCCGGCGAGCGACTCGCGCAGCGGCCGCACCAGCGGGATGGCCCCGGCGACGGCGGCCTCGTAGTAGAGGTCGCGGCCGTGCTTCTCGGCGGCGGCGTGGAGCGCCGCGCCGTCCTCGGCGAGGAGCGCCTTGTTGGCGGAGACGACGCTCGCGCCGTGCTCGAAGGCGGTGGTGATGAGCGTACGGGCCGGCTCGATGCCCCCGATGACCTCGATGACGACGTCGATGTCGCCGCGCCGCACGAGCGCGGTGGCGTCGGTCGTGATCAGCGCGGGGTCGATGCCCTCGCGCACCTTGGAGGGCCGGCGCACGGCGACGCCGGCCAGCTCCACGGGTGCGCCGATGCGCGCGGCGAGGTCGTCGGCGTGCGTCGTCATGATGCGCGCCACCTCTGAGCCGACCACTCCGCAGCCCAGCAGCGCTGCCTTCAGCGGACGCGTACGCATCATCCGACCTCGTTTCTCATACATGCTCATTGGGGACCAGTCTCACTCACCGGACGGGCGATTCTGCCACTCGTCCGGATTCTGAGATGACAATTTCATCAGCCGACATCGAGGCGCAGAAGATCCTCCTCCGTCTCGCGCCGGACGATGACACGGGCCTCACCGTCCCGGACGGCGACGACCGGGGGGCGCAGGGCGTGGTTGTAGTTGCTCGCCATGGAACGGCAGTACGCGCCGGTGGCGGGGACCGCGATCAGGTCGCCGGGGGCGAGGTCGGCGGGGAGGAAGGCGTCCTTGACGACGATGTCGCCGCTCTCGCAGTGCTTGCCGACGACCCGGACGAGCATGGGTTCGGCGTCCGAGGTGCGCGAGACGAGCGCGACGCTGTACTCGGCGTCGTACAGCGCGGTGCGGATGTTGTCCGACATGCCGCCGTCGACGCTGACGTAGGTCCGCAGCCCCTCCAGCGGCTTGATGGTGCCGACCTCGTACAGCGTGAAGGCGGTGGGGCCGACGATGGCGCGGCCCGGCTCCACGGAGATGCGGGGGGTGCGCAGGCTCGCGGCGTCGCACTCGCGGGTGACGATGTCGGTGAGCGACGCGGCGATCTCGTGCGGCTCGCGGGGGTCGTCCTCGGAGGTGTAGGCGATGCCGAGGCCGCCGCCGAGGTCGATCTCGGGCAGTTCGACGCCGTGCTCGTCGCGGATCTCGGCGAGGAGCTGGACCACGCGCCGGGCGGAGACCTCGAAGCCGGCCATGTCGAAGATCTGCGAGCCGATGTGCGAGTGGATGCCGATGAGTTCGAGGCCGTCGAGGGTGAGCGCGCGGCGCACCGCCTCGGCGGCCTGCCCGTCGGCCAGCGCGATCCCGAACTTCTGGTCCTCGTGCGCGGTGGCGATGAACTCGTGGGTGTGCGCCTCGACGCCCACGGTGACGCGGATCTGGACGCGCTGGCGCCGGCCGAGCCGCTGGGCGGTGTGGGCGACGCGGACGATCTCCTGGAACGAGTCGAGCACGATGCGCCCGACGCCGGCCTCGACGGCCCGCTCGATCTCGGCGGCGGTCTTGTTGTTGCCGTGGAAGGCGATGCGCTCGGGGGGCATCCCGGCGTCGAGGGCCGTGGTCAGCTCGCCGCCGGAGCAGACGTCGAGGTTGAGCCCCTCCTCCTTGAGCCAGCGCACGACGGCGCGCGAGAGGAAGGCCTTTCCGGCGTAGAAGACGTCGGCGTCCGGCCCGAAGGCGTCCGCCCAGGCCCGGCACCGGGCGCGGAAGTCGGCCTCGTCGAGGAAGTAGGCGGGGGTGCCGAACTCCTCCGCGAGCCGCGCGACGGCGATCCCGCCCACGGTGAGGCCGCCGTCGGCGTCGCGGGTGACGGTGCGGGACCAGACCTTCTCGTCCAGCGCGTTGAGGTCGGCGGCGGGGGCGGAGTAGTGCCCCTCGGTCAGGACGTCGGCGTGGCGGGGACCGGCGGGGTGTGCGGAGCGGCTCATCGTGGTGTTCTCTCGGGTCTTCTCGGATCTCGTCAGAGATGTTCGGGCGCGCGGACGCCGAGCAGGGACAGGCCGCCTGCCAGCACCGTCCCGGCGGCTTCGGCGAGGGCCAGCCGGGCACGGTGGGCGGCCGAGGGTTTCTCGTCGCCGACGGGGAGCGGCGGACAGGCGTCGTGGAAGTCGAAGAACGCCTGGGCGACGGCTTCCAGGTGCCGGGCGACCCGGTCGGGCGCACGGTGGCGAGCCGCGGCGAGCAGGACGCCGGGGTGGTCGGCGACCAGGTCGAGGAGGCGGCGGGCGGCGCCTTCGCCGTACGGGGACGGGCGCCCGGACGGGGCCGGGGCGGCCGTGAAGCCGAGGGCGGCGGCCCCGCGCGTGAGGGCGCGGGCGCGCGCGTGGGCGTACCGGACGCGGAAGAGCGCGTTGGCCTCGCCCTGGACGAGCAGGTCGGCGCCGAGGGGCGCGCGGTCGTGCGCGGCGGGGCGCAGCAGCCCCCAGCGGGCCGCGTCGGGGCCGAGCCGCTCCAGCAGCTCCGCGGCAGTGGCCCCGGCGGGGACGGGGCGGATGCCGGTGAGCGGGGAGGGCGGCCGCCCGTGGGCGTCGACGGTGACGCCGAGGCGGGCCCAGTCCGGGTCGGGGGCGTGCGCGCAACTGGTCCGGACCCGAGCGCCCTGGGCCGCCAGGAGCCGGCGCACGGCGTGGGCGGTGACCGCGGCGCGCACCTCGTGGGCGTGGTGGAGCTGGTGGACCTCCGCCCCGAGCGCGTCCCCGTGCCCGTACGCCGGGCCCTGTTCCCGTACGGCGTCGAGGAGTGCGCGGTCGCCGCGGGCGGGGGCGTCGAGGGTGAGGCTGAGGAACCCCGGTCCGGTGATCTCCACCCGTGCCACGCCGGGCTCGGCGGCGACCCGGTCCCGCAGGACGCGGGCGACGTCCAGGGCGGGCCGGCCGGCCGGCCCGGCCAGTTGGAGCGCGACGGCGCAGGCGTACTCCCCGCTGCCGCCGGGCCGCGTCCGCTCCACCCGCACGCGCGCGGGCACGGGCGCGCGCAACGCGCCCTCGTCGACCGCGCGGCGCACGGCGCACAGCACGGTCCGGGAGAGGTCGGCGGGGGTCACAGGACAAGCGTAGGGGAGAGCGGGGGGCGCTCCGCGACCGCGTTTCGCCATCCGGTCAGCCGGCGGCGCTCCCCGCCCGCCCGGCCGCCCCGCGCCGCCCGTCCACCGGGGGCCGGGGCGCGCCGGTCACCAGCCGGCGCACGATCCGCACCAGCTCGCTCGGCTCGAACGGCTTGGCCAGGAACGCGTCGACGCCGGCCGCCACGCCCGCGTCGACCTCGCACGGCGTGCAGGCGCTGACGACGGCGATGGGCAGGCCGCGGGTGCGGGGGTCGGCGCGCAGCCGGGTGGCGGTCTCCAGCCCGTCGAGGCGGGGCATCACGACGTCCAGGGTGACCGCGTCGGGGCGGACCTGGTGGACCAGCTCCAGGCATTCGGCACCATCGGCCGCGGTCACGACCTCGAAGCCCTCCAGCTCGAGGTTGACCCTGATCAACTGCCGGATGACCCTGTTGTCGTCGACAACGAGCACGCGGCCGTACGCCCCTGACACCCTTCGAGAGTAGGGGTGCCCGAGCGGCCGCGTACGGGTTTTGTCCACTTCCGCCCCGGAGGGGTGGCGGCGCCTCGGGGGGACCGCCGGGGCACCGGTCCGGGCGGCCTCCCGGTGGCCGGGAGGGGCGGAGCGGCGGCGCGGAATACCTGTTCACGGGCACCCCGCGGGAGCTGGTAGTGTTTCACCCGTCGCAGAGCACGACAGCGACACGCCCCCGTAGCTCAGGGGATAGAGCATCGGCCTCCGGAGCCGGGTGCGCAGGTTCGAATCCTGCCGGGGGCACTTCCGGAAAGAGGGCCTGACCAGCGGAAACGCCGGTCAGGCCCTTTCTCGTACATGTCAAAACGCAAACGGCCCGTCGGCCATTACTGTTTCCCTGACCCGCGGGGTCTGCGATTCGAGCACCACCCCTCTCGCTACTCGTTCCTGCAGGTCAGGCACCCCTCCGAGGTCCGGCGAATCCACCCGCCATCAAAAACCAAATGATGTGACGGAACGTACGACTGAGTGGTGCCGTTTCCCTCACACACCGGCTGCGACCTGAGCGAACGCGGTCGACCGCGCATCAAAACGCAAGTGATCCAGTGGGTCGTTGCCCTAGCCCGATGTCGGATCATTTACGCCATTCATGGAGGGCTCCGCCTCCCATGGCGCCTCCGCTCTTCGCGGTACCTGTCTGCGGACCGGCAGGCCGCGTCACCCACGCCAGTCTTCACCTGCTGCCTGTCCTGGCGCCCGCCTCGGGATCCTGGCTCCCTGATCCCCGGAAGTCTGCAGGGCGATGCGACGCGAAGGGGCGGCCGAGTGCCAGGCGCCCGGTGCCTGGTTTGCCGCCCAGACACGGCCCGTGCGGCGCGAGTCGGACGGCTCCCACCGCGCCCCGTGGTCACCGCCGGGGCGGACATGACGGACAAGGCTGGCGAGCGTGTCGACTACGGGGCGGAGAACGGCACCTGGCGCTCCTTCTTCCTCTCTGCGGCCACCGAACTGCGCGAGGCCGGTTCGGAACACTGACCGAGACGCCCGCCCCCGACGTCATGAGCCAGCTCACCCCGCAGATGCTCTCCGACGCCCTCGCCATCCAGATCGACCGCCTCAAGGCGTGGGACGAGAACCTGTCCATCGACATCGTCCTCACCGACACCGACGCCCGTTTCCGGCTGCGCCTGGCTAACGGAGTACTGACCTACAGTGCGGCGGCTTCGTCCGGTGACGCCGATGCCACGATCACGACGACGGGGCGCGCGCTGCCGGCCCTCGGCCTGGCCCCGGAACAGCTCGCCGCCACCGGCATCCAGATGAGCGGCGACGTCTCCGTACTCGCCCGGCTCACCGATGCGCTGGACCCGGGCAGACAAGAACGTCTCCATCGTCACCCTGTGACAGCCTGGCAGAGGCAGAGGAACCACCCCACCTGAAATCCATGCGGGCCACCGGCCCACGCAGCGGTCCGCCCGGCGCCTATCGGCTCTCGACCGCACCCTGCCCTGCCCTGTCCCTGCGGCGGCCCGCACGCCTGCGCTGCCATGCGGCAGGACAGCACATCCACGACGATCGGCCCTTGCTTCGCAACCGGGCCAGGTCCCGAGGGCGGTCGCACAGCCAGGCCGCCGCCACATCTGCTGCACACCATCTTCGGGGAGCGTTCCTGCCGGCCTCGCTGGCCCTGCCCATCCGGGCGGCGGCCGGTCCTGGCGGGCCGTACGATGCAGGCGCGGGTGCCTCCACGGCCCCCGGGTATCAGACCACCGAGCACACTCGTACATCAGCGGTCGGCATCGGGAAGGTGACAGGCGATGGCAGCGAACGCCGAGCACCTGAAGGCGCTGGTGCGTGCACATGCCGAGGCCGATGACGATCTCTTCTACAGCGTGGCTCTGCAGGTGGCGGCGAAGTCCGCCCGGCAAGGGCAGGGGAAGTTCGCTGTGGACCTGCGGGAGCTCGTGGAGGCAGCACGGCAAAAACAGGGACAGGTGAGCAAACGGCGTGCCGCGACACCGGTGGTGCAGCCCCGCGGTGAGCTCTCCAGCCTGTTGACGGCCGGATATCCCGATATTCAGCTAGACGACATGACGCTGGACGCCGGGTTGCGTGCCTCCCTGGACCGGGTGCTGCACGAGCAGCGTCAGCGTGCCCGGCTGGAGCGTTTCGGCTTCACTCCGGTACACCGGATCCTGCTGTCAGGACCCCCTGGTACGGGCAAGAGCATGACCGCCGCGGCCCTGGCCGGCGAGCTGAAGCTGCCGTTGTTCACCATCCGCCTGGACGGTCTGATCAGCCGGTTCATGGGCGAGACGGCGGCGAAGCTGCGTCTGGTCTTCGACGCGGTGGCCCAGACGCGGGCGGTGTATCTGTTCGACGAGTTCGACGCGCTCGGGGCTGAACGCGCGGCAGGTAATGACGTCGGAGAGGCCCGCAGGATCCTCAACTCGTTCCTGCTGTTCCTGGACGAGGCGCCCTCCGAGAGCCTCGTGGTGGCCGGCACCAATCACCACCAACTGCTGGACCGGGCGCTGTTCCGCCGTTTCGACATGGTCGCCACCTACGGCCCCCCTACTCCCGAACAGGCGGTTCAGGTCATGCGCCGGCGCCTAGCCGGAATGGATACGAGCACAGTACGGTGGGACGCTGTGACAGACAGTGCATCCGGTTTGAGCCATGCCGAGCTGGTCAAGGCGGCGGAAGCCGCAGCCAAGCGGGCCATCCTCGCCGACCAGGACGTGGTGGACGAACCGCTGCTGCTGGAGGCGCTGACCGAACGGCACGCCTCCCGTCATGCCTGAGCCTTCCACCCCCGCACGGTCCACGCCGCACCTGATGGTGCCCTGGCGGGCCGCCACCCTGACACCGCGTTCCGAGCCCTCCGGCGGAGGCGGTACGAAGCTGGTCCGCCGTGAGGACCGCAGCGGGCACGCCGCTGCTTTAGTGGACGGTCTGGAAACGGCCGAACGGGAGTCGGCCCGGCTCGCCCAGGAGGCGCCCGACGGCTTCCAGCCCGACGGTTTCGCGGTGCGGATCGAGGCGGCGCGTGACCATCCCATGCAGCTGGACCGTCTGGACGGCTCCGGCCTGACCTTGATGAGCAGCCATCCGCAGACCGACGACAGGTCACAGGATGCGCTGGTGTGGGTCCCGTTCGACAAGGTCGCCTCTTTCACACAGCGGATCTCCGCCTTCACCCTGGATACCGAAGACGGCAACCCCCAGCAGGCCGCACTCGTGGCCAATATGGAGCACATCCGGCGGGCACTGCTGCAGCACCTCTGGCAGGAGCGGCACGCGCTGCCGCCGCTGGCCGACGAGCGGTGGTGGGAGCTGTGGTTCGATCCCCGGATCTCGCCGACAGATCCGGTGGCCGCTCTGCGCGCCCTGGCGGAGGCATGGCGGTGGCGGATGAGCGACCGTGCCATCCACGTGGGCGAACGCATCGTCGCGCACGTCTCGGCAACCGGCAACGACTTGACGGCCCTGCTGGGCACGAATACCTGCCCTGTCGAGATCCGCACGCCGACGTTCGCCGAGGGCCTCTACGCAGTCGACCGCTCTTTCCGGGTGCGCCTCGCCGAGGACCTCGCCCAGCGCGTCAAGCCCGCCGACCCGCACGCACCCGCCGTATGCGTCCTGGACACGGGGATAGCGCAGGAGCACCCGCTGCTGAAGCCGGCGCTGCACGAGCGCGCCTACAGCGTGCTGCCCGGCAGCACCCCGGGCGACCGCAACGGGCACGGGACGCAGATGGCCGGACTCGCCCTGTTCGGCGATCTCGCCGCCGCCCTGGAAGTACAAGGCCCTGTGGTCCTCAGCCACGGCCTCGAGTCCGTGAAAATCCTCGACGACGGTCTTGCACCGGTCAAGACTCCGCGGACCTTGGCCGAGACGACCGCGAACGCCGTGGCGACCACCGAGATCGGCAACGGCGGCCCCGCACCCTCGAGCCGGGTCTTCTCCATGGCCGTCACCCGGCACTCGGGCGAAGGCGAGAACGGTGTCGACGGCACAGCGACCCTGTGGTCGGCCACCCTGGACGCCCTGGCAGCCGGAACGACCGTGGCCGTACGCGAGGACCGTATCGATCTGATCGGCGCACCGGACCCGCAGGCGTCGCGGCTGATCATCGTCAGCGCCGGCAACATCCGCGGACACGTCCCGCACCAGATGCGCGACGACACCGGCCGGCTCGACCCCTTGCTGCTCTGCGACCTCTCCCGGATCGAGGAGCCCGCCCAGGCACACAACGTGCTGACCGTCGGCGCCTGCACCCACCTGGACACAGTCCCCGACCTCCCTCCTTTCCGGGGCTTCAGGCCCCTGGTTGCTCCGGGCGGCCTGTCCCCGTTTAGCCGGACCTCGGTGGCCCTGACCAACCCGGCCATCACCAAGCCCGACATCGTCCTGGAAGGCGGCAACCTCCTCGTCGCCCCCGACGACAGCTTGCTGGACGCGCACGAGCTGGTGAGCGTGCCGACGACCCACCACGACGCCGCGCGTCAGCTCGCCTGGGCCAACGCCACCAGCGCCGCGACCGCTCAGGCAGCGGCCCTGGCCGCCACGGCCATGAGCACCTACCCGGGACTGCGCGCGGAGACCGTCCGCGCCCTGCTCGTCCACGAGGCCCAGTGGACCCCGGCGATGGTCGAGCCCGGCCTGTTCAAGAAGACCGGTACCCCCAAGCTCGCCAAGGGCGATCTCATGCGGCAGGTGATCCGCCGCTACGGCTGGGGAGTTCCCACCGCCGACCGCATCCGCAGCAGCGCGTCCAACGCCGTCACGATGATCATCCAGAACACCCTGATGCCGCTGAAGCAGGGCAAGAACGGCCAGCTCCGCTTGGCCGAACTGAAACTGCACCAACTGCCCTGGCCACTGGAACAGCTGCGCGACCTGGCCGAGACCACCGTCGACCTGCGCGTGACCCTCGCCTATATGTTCGAGCCGAAACCCGGCCGGCGCGGCATGCTCGGCCGCTACAGCTACGCCTCGCACGGCCTGCGCTTCGCCGTCAAAGGCTCCACCGAGTCCGCCGACGCCTTCCAGAGCCGCCTGGCCGAACAGGCAGAACACGAAACCGACGGAACCGGCAACCCCAAGGCGTTCGAGTCCGACGGCCACTGGCTGGTCGGCCCGCGGTTCCGCAACCTCGGCTCCCTGCACGCCGACATCTGGCGCGGCTCCGCCGCCGAACTCGCCGACTGCGGCATGCTCGCCGTCTACCCCGTCGGCGGCTGGTGGAAGGCCAACAAGCGTAAGGACCGGATCGGCCTGCCCGTCAGCTACGCCCTGCTGGTCTCCCTGCGAACCTCGGAGGTTTCCACCGACCTGTACACCCCCATTGCCACTCAGCTCGGCGTCCCGGTGGAGATCGCGCCGGAGGCGCGGCCCGAGATCACCGACGGACTCCCCGTCCAGATGGAGCTCGGCTGGTGACCTTGCCCAGGCCGGCAACGGCCTACTCCTCCGGATCGACCGGCGGATCGTAGGCGTACAGCAGCTCCTCGATACGCTGATTGTTGATGGACTGGCGGTCGTAGAGGCACTTCGCGTAGCGGGTGAGGAGGACTTCGACGCTGTTGCCGGCGCGTTGGGCGACCTCGGCCGGATCCGCCCCGGCGCACAGCCAGGTCGACAGAGCGGAGTGGCGCAGGTCGTAGGGGGCGTTTGGCGAGTGGGGTGGCCGCGAGGGCGGGTGGCAGGGCCAGGGCGCGGGCTTCGCGCCAGACGTGGTGATAGGCGGTGTAGCTGAGGATGTTGCCGCGTTCGCTGAAGAACAGCCGACCGTCGTCGGCCGTGCCGAAGGTGGTGACGCTCTCGCGCCACATTGCGACGAGGTGAGGCGGGAGCGGCACCACCCGCGTGTCGCCGGGGCGGCGGTTCTTCAGGCCGCGCTCGTCGTGGTTCAGGCCCGTGTCGGTCCACCGTTTCCCGGCCTGCGGCAGGGTGCGGTGCAGGACCAGCCGGCCCCAGCCACTGCTCGGCAGGCGGCAGTCCGACAGCGTCACCGCAACAGCTTCTTCGGGGCGTAGACCGGCGTAGTACATGCCCGCGAACAGTCCTACCAATCGGCGTCTGCGGGCCCGCCGGTATCCGCCGACCTAGGAGATGGCCGTCAGCAGATCCCGGGCCTGGCTCGGGTTGGCGACGACTCGCGGGGCTACGGAAACAGCCGGTTTGGGCACGCTCCAGCGGGTTGCTGCCCAACTCGCCCCGCTCCATGGCGTACCCCAGGGCGTGTACGAGGACTTTGCGTTTGCGGCGCATCGTCTCCACGGCCGCCTCGCCGCCGTCCTGTTTGCGGCGCAGCGACTCCAGCACGTCGCGAGCCAGGACCGGGTCGTACAGGTCGATCAAGGGCCGGGACGCTTTGGCCACCCGTTGTAGGGCCAGCCGGTCCTGCGGTGACGGCATAGGGTCGCCCTGCCTGGGCATGACGAAGGCCCAGTGGCGCAGGGCCCGGCGCAGCACCTGCTCGGTGGGTCTGCCGCGCCGGTCCCAGCACATCGCCAGCGTGACGGCGGTCAGCGCGTCGCTGACCTCGTCGCGGGTCTTGGCCGCCCGGCCGGGCCAGTGGGCCCGGGCGTACTCGGTCGCGAAGGCGTACCAGGTCAGCTGGGACAGTCTCTGCGGTTCCCGGGCGGTGCTGGGGCCCTGCGCCAGGCCCGCCTGGATGGCCCGCACCAGCTGCGCACCGAACTCACCCGCCATCTCCGCGACGGCGCTGCTCCCGTCCCACCGCGCTTCACCGTGGAGCGGTACCGCGTAATACGGCGCGGCCCCGAGGCTGCGCACGTTCGAGTCCATGTCCCCTCCTCCTGATCGGCACAGGCATGACTTCCCGGCACGAGCATTCGGACATCCACCTGAACGAGGCCACCCGGGTCACGCAGAGTTGACGAACAGAAAGGCCGGTACCTGATGGAGGTGTCCGGTGCCGCCGATGCCCGACAGCCGCCATGGCCAGATCCGCACGATGACACACCATGCGTACTTGCGTGCGCCCTCACACACCCGACTACCGTCCCGGTCGGCCAGGGCACGCGGACACCGTGGGGGATGCATGGCAAGAACCGCTCGACAGATCCTGAACTCACTCAGCCGCACGCAGAACGTTCACCTCACGTCGACTGCAGACCTCGTCGCCCATGTCGACTCCGCGGCAGCGGCCCTCGACAAAAAGCGCAGGGAGAAGGGCCAGGGGGCGGTCCGGAGGAAGCCCAACGTGCGTCCCATCGCCAAGGCCGACGTCGGCGGCTCTCTCGGCCTGACCCCCTGGCAGGTGCTGCACACTGTCGCCCGCGGGTACGTACTGGCAGGCCAGGGCATGGGGCGAGGACTCGCGGAGCACTGGCTGAGCCTGAAGTACTGCGAGGCGCTGCACGGCAACAGAGCCGGCAGCATGGACCTCACCGACAAGGGCCGCACCGCCGAGCGCTGGTACAAGTCCATGCAGGCCCGGGAGCTGGCGGTCGGCTTCGGCCTCGCCGCCGCCGAGCGCATCGTGCGGGAGCGGTATCCGGATCACATCGTCTCGGTCGTGGACACGAGCACGATCCTGCGGGCCGGGTGGGCCCTCGGCGGCGCGCAGCGGGACAAGGGGTCACGTCCCCGGCCCGACTTCATCATCGAGGCGTGGAAGCCCGGTGAGCCGTCGAAAGTCACGTTCGTGGTCTGCCGGGGCAACCACCAGAAGCCGTCCAAACGGTCCGGCCTCACCCGCAGCACCACGATCCAGCAACTGGTCAAGGGAACAGAGCTGGCCGAGGGCATGCAGATCGGCGAGTGGAACTCGACACCGTGCCTGATGCTGTCCACCGAGCTCATGGGGCAGGGCGGGGTCGTCGTCAACACCCTGCAGTCCCCCGGCGAAGCCCGGCTTCCTCTCCGTATACCGGGAGCACCTGGGAACGCCGATGTGGAGATCGACGGCAAGTCGGGTATCCCCTACCCCAATGCCATCCGCATCCCGGCCCACGAGGGCCGACGGGCTCGGAACGTCGACGGATTCCAGGTCGGCGAGAACGACCTCTCCTGGTTCGGTCAGCTCCTGGCCCGCACCGGCGCCGCCGGGCTGACCGCCTTCGCCGGCGGAGGCAAGAAGACAGCCCAGTACCTCACTAAACACCAAGGCCGCGAGCACTACGACGTGCCCACCTTCGCCGTCACCTCCAGCTCACACGACGCCGAGATCACGGTCGGCGGCAGGAAATTCGTCGGCACCGACCACGTCTTCCGCATGGAGACCGTCCGCATCGAGGCATTCTCCGGAATGGACGCGGACCTGTACGGGCTCATCAGCGAAGGGCACGTGGAGGAATACCGGCGCGCGGCCTACGAGTTCCGCTCCGCCCTGCCCAGCGCCGAAGAGGCCAAGAAATGGAACGGGCCGATCTCGTTCCACGAGGACGGCACCGTCATGGCCCTGAGTATCCTGCCTGTCCGCCGAAGAAGCCCTCTCTGATCCCTGAGCCGCGTCACTTCAAACTCGCCTGAGGCGAGCGCCTGAGCGAGGCCGGAATATAGCCGAAGATCCCCGTTTTCCCCAACCGGGGATTCTCCGGATACTGCTCCCTACACTGTCACTTTCTGCAATCACGAATACCCGTCGGCGCCATGCTCGCAGCCACCGCCTTGGCCGCCCCGGGGTCGGCCCCCCTTCGTCACCTCCGCCCCCGAGGCCCTCGCCACTCTGTGCAACGAACGAGTCACCGTCATCAAGGTTTGCCCCTGGCCGAATCTCCCGTTGGCGTCCTCACGCCCGGCTGGCGACGGGCCACGGTAGCTGGAGTGGGACGTCGCACGGGGTCTGTGGGTTCACGACCTCGATCTGTTGACGCACGGGGAGAAGATGGAGCAGGGTGCGCTCCAGCCGTGGCCGCGAGATCGTTCAGGGTGGCGTTCACCACCGGCCAGCACATGTCGACCGTGTCTCGGTTCGGGCTGTGCCCCGTCCGTTTCTCTGCGAGGGGATGGACGAGGTTCCTGTAGTACCGGACGAGTTCCGAGGCCAGCTTGGCATCGTGCTCGATCCACTTGTTTCGGTGTGCGAAGTCCACGAGATCTTTCAGGCCCATGTCCCGCAGCGGCTTCGGCAAGCGCGTAACGCTGGCGCGGGCCTCGGCGGCGTGCACCAGAACACCTTCCAGCAGGCTGCCTAGCATGATCACCGCTGACGTGTAGGCGCCGTGCTCATAACAGGTGCGCGCCTCGTCAAGCCGGAGTTGCACGGTCGAGGCGAGCTCCGGGTCGCTCACCACTTCTGTCACGGAGACCTTCAGCTCGACACGTAGCAGCTGCCGCGTGTCGGCCCCGAAACCGGCTTCGCACGGGACGAGGAGCGGCTGACCCTCCGCGTGATCGATCCGGCGTCCGTCGAGTACGAGAACCTCGCTCAGCCTCTCCAGAGTGGCGTGATACTCCCGCTGCTGGTTGTAGTACTCGAGACGATTCGCCAGGCGAAGGACGGCTCGCTCGGCATCGTTGGTGCCGTCTTCCTGTCGCTCCTTGAGGAGATCCAGGGTCCACTTGTGCCTCGGTGTGCCGTCGTACTCCGGGACGTCGTCCCAGCCCGCCCGCTCGAAGAATGCGGCGATCTCGTATCCCTTCCGATAGAGGAGTGGCGTCTCGTCCCCGCAGATGAGGTGGGCGATCTCGGTCAGCGTGCTGTCGTCGAAGGGCTCACTCACGTCAGACTCCTTCAAGAGAGACCGACATGTCCTCGCCCTGCAAGGCGTCGAGTTCGTCGGAGGTGAAATCGATGTCGTCCATGTCGACCGGGGCCCAGGTGCTCCGTGAGTCGCCCTGGCCCTCCTCGGTGACTCCGGGCCGGATGCCCAGAGCGTCGAGGCGCTTCCACAACGGAGCCAGCGAGCCCTCCGGAGACAGGGCAAACTCGCTGCTGCGGACGCGCCAGAACTGCCAGCCAGCCCGGCGCAGTTCCCGGGCCCGCTCGGCGTCGTCGCGGATCTGGTCAAGGGTGGAGTGGTACGGGCTGCCGTCACACTCCACGGCGAGGCGGCCTGTCTCTCCGACGACGACGAGGTCGATGCGCTTGCCAGTGACCTTCCATTGAGGGACGACGTGGTAGCCGCGTTCCTTGATCCTTCGGAAGACTCGCTGCTCAAACAGAGATTCGAACGGTTCGCACCGCTCATCTGGCGAGACGGCGGAAAGGCTGGGCGAGGTGCCCTGGAGCTCCGGCGGCGCCTGCATGTAGGTGAGCAGGGAGTGACGCAGGTCCCGGCTGCGCAACTGGTCGGGTGTGACGGAGGTGAACAGCCACATCTGGTCTCGGGCCCTGCTGGCGGCCACGTTGAACCGCCGGCCGTCGCCCTGGCCGGTCAGGGCCCGGGCGTTGTCGGCGTCGATGACTAGCGAGAGCAGGATGACGTCCCGTTCGTCGCCCTGGAACTGTTCGGCCGTGCCAACGCGTATGTTGTGCCGTTCCCGGATCGCGGAGTCGATCCGCGTGTCGATGAGGTTCTCCAACAGCCTTGTCTGGTGACCGGAACGGAGAACGATGACGCCGAGACTCCGTTTCGCGTACGCCTCGTCCTGCGCGAGTTCCGCCAGTTTGGCAACGATGCGTTCGGCCTCGGGCCGATTCACCAGAGTCTCCCGCCGTCCCTCGCAGTGACCTTCATGGACGTGGACGACTTCGAGGGGCCGCAGCCGGTCCGCTCCGTACTGTCGCAGCGGCACGAGTTCGTTGTCGGGATAGAACTGGGCGGAGGACCACTTGATGATCTCCGGCATGCACCGGAAGTGCTCGGTGAGCCGAATCGTCTCGCTGAAGCGCGCGGACAGCAGGTCGTAGAGGTTGGACTTGGGGCTGAGCCCGTCTCGCTGCCAGTCGGTGAGATGGGGCAGGAGCGAGTCGAGGAGTTCGTTGAACCGCTCGTGCTTGCCGCCTGTGTAGAAGGGGACACACTGCTTGTTGTCGCCCACGACGATGATCCTCGGAGCGAGCCACAACAGCATCAAGCCGTCCAGACCGACCTGACTCGCCTCGTCCACGATGACGACGTCGAAGGCGTCCGGCTCGGGGTCGATCATTTCGGCCACCTGCTTGATCGGCATGATCCATGCCGGGACCGCGGCACGCGCGTCACGCATCGCGGAACGAGCGGCCTTCAGGTGTCGCCTGCCGAGCGCCGTCATCCCCCTTCCGGCGTTCGCCGTGGCTGACGCGTAGGCGCTCAGCGCCTGCTTCTGTCCGGCCGTCATCCGGTCAAGGCAGTGGTAGAGTGCCCGGCCGGCCGCCAGTTGCGTCACGGTGTCCCTCAGCTGTGCCTCGACGGCTTCCAGTTCCCTTTCCAGTTTGGCTTCCCTTCCAGGCACCAACTTCGTGTCCTGGAAGGTACGCGCTCGCCGCCATGCCCAGGCTCCGTTCAGGTCCACGAGGCGGGTTTCCCAAGCCGCCTCGGTCGGGGACTCCGCGAAGCACCGGGCCAGTTCGGGATGGTCCTCGGACAGCCGGTCCAGGAGTTTGCGGGCCTCCCGGCGATCGGCTTCACGGTGGAACGCCTGGGTCAGGGAGTCGATCGCTGACGTATACGCCTGCGGATCACGGGCGGTGACCGCCCTGTGCACCTCCGCCAGTTCGGCCACTCCGTGAGTGTCGGGCCGCGGCAGCTGCTCCGCGATGGACCGCAGCCTCTCCTCCGCTTCGCGGGCACGGAGCAGCCGTTCCGCACGGATCGCTGACATGCGGACGTCGTCCCACTGCTGTGCCGTCCGCACCGTGGCCTTGATCCGGGCCTTGAGCAGCACATCGTGCAGCGTGCGCACGGAGTGGGCGAACCCGTCCACCGCACGGAGCGTCGGCGTCCGGTCCAGCAGCTCCGACAGCGCCACCTCCGTGGAGCCCTTGGCTGCGGGCACACCGACGCTCTGCCAGCGCTCATTCAGCTGCCGGACGCACTGGCGTGCCGCCAGGTGAGCCACCAGCGCGGAGATCTCGCCTGGAGTCGTGGGCGGCCGGCCGTCCACTCGGCAATCCCGCAGGAGAACCTGAGCTTCCTTCTGCACCGCCTTCGGAGCCAGCCTGCGCAGCTTTCCGCCGTCGCGCAGGAACTGTTCGAGATCCCTCCCGGCGGCTATGAGACGCGATTCCTCGGCAAGCGATACGGCCGGCACATCGAGCTCGGAGAAGGGCGCGTGCCGAAGCACGCTCTGCACCTCCTCGGCACGCGCGGCTGACCGGCGCACATTGTCCCAGAGCTGCTGGCGTTGACCGGCCATTCCGTCCCGCAGGGCATGAGTGGTCCACGCTTCGGGCGCCCAAGCGGCGGGCTCACCCGGCAGACCCTCACTTTGGAGCGCGTGTTCCGCCGAGTCCAGGAGTTCCACCAGCGTCGTGATCAGACCTCGCCCCTGGTCGGCGAGTTCGAAAGCGAGCGGATCCGACTGGGCCTCGGCGCAAGAACGCATGGCGATGTCCAAGGCATGGACTGCCTCTTCGAACAGCACAGGTGCGACGAAGTCCGCGGGGTCCGGGCAACGGGCGGCATGCTCGGCTAGCACCCCGGCACCGTGACGGGACACCAGGCCCAGTAGGCGCAGGGCCTCGTCCTGGCCCAGCGAAGGTTCTCGTGGCGCCGAGGTGGGCAGGGCCGGCATCCAGTCGTACTGCGGTGCCCCGGCCGCGACAGCCTCCACTATCTCCGCAAGCCGTCCCTGATACCCGGGTGCGACGTCGAGGTGTTCGTACCACTCCGCCTCGCGAACGACGCGGAGTTCGTCACGGAGCCGCGCTCGGGTGTCGGACAGTTCCGAGCGCAACGCCTCATAGTCCTGGATCCTCTTTCCGAGACGTTCCGTCGACTGGGTGGCACTGAGCTGGGAGAGCGCGCGCACGGACTGCTCCAGATCGCCGCTGCCGTCCTGACGCCGGTCGCCTTGGAGGACACACAGGCTGCGAAGCTCGGCGGGCAGTTGCTGCCGCAGGACCTTAATCGCCTGGCCCTTCTCGCTTGTCACGAGCACTCGCTTGCCGTCGGCTAGCAGTGCGCACACAAGGTTGGCGATGGTGTGCGTCTTTCCCGTACCCGGCGGTCCCTGAACGACGACGCCAGTGTCGGTCTGGAGGCGCCTCAGAACTTCCAGCTGGGCTTCGTTCGACAGCAGTGGGAACAGCGGGTCGGGGCCGAGGGCAGGCGGTACGTCGCGGCCCCCCGTTGTGCCCCACGCCCTGCGGTCCTCCGCTTCCAACTGGTACAGCAACTGAGCGAGGCCCAGCGGAGCGACAGCGCCGGGCTGGGCGAGGCGGCTCGCGATGCCGTCGTAGAAGTTCACCAGGGCGCCCTGGCCCCGCTGACGGAGAATGATCGCCGGCGCGAACCCGAGCGTGGGCACCGGCAGCATCGGGTCGGCGGGCGGTCGGCTCCAACCATGGTGGAGTGCGACCGCTCGATCAGTCCCGAACGCCCGCTCCGACCAGTCACCTAGCACGTCCTGGCAGTCACGGGACAGCGGATGAAAACCCTCTGCGTCGACACGGTCTCGCAGCGGGCTCAACAGACGGGCGCTGTAGCCCGTGTCCGCGTCAAGGAACTCTCCGTCCTCCAGCCGTGCGGGATCGCCAGGTGCGAGGGCGACGGTGATGGACATATCCGTGGAATTTACGGCGAGCGTCAGCGGCGCCGTCAGGATGTGCCGGGCGACACGGGCAGAAGGGCGTGCGGCCCCAACGGTCAGGAAGCCGACGCCTAGCACCGCCTCGTATTCCTCGCCGTCCTGCTGAATCCTGGTCGCCATTCGGTACAGCTGCTGGTGGAGTTCCCGGTATGGCCGGTCGGCACGCTCTTTCTCCGACCACTTCCGCCACGCCTCAAGCCATCGCGTGTAGGCGCGCAACACGTCGTGTGCTTCGTCCCGGCGGATCTCGGAGACCTCGACCAGGTCTCCATTCTCGTCTTCCTGCCAGCCCTGCCCCGGTCCCGAGTCGGCCAGCGGCGGCGAATCGGGCGTCGCGGCGACGGCGGCCTCGGAATCGACCCACCCCACTAGCACCTCGGGCAAAACAGGAGCCGGGCGTGCCGGGCGGTGTGTCACCTTGAGCAACGTCCGATCGCCGTCCGGGTGCCGCCGGAGCCTGTCGTCCGGCAGCCCAGAAAGCCAGAGGACCTCCGGGTACTTTCGCCAGTCACGCACCGGCTTGTGCGACCCCCGGACGATTTCGCGCATATATTCGATTAGCTGGCGTGTGCGATGCACCGCCTCCGGGTTGTTCGCACGGAGTGGAGAGTTGAAGGACACCTATCCCCCTGACCTTGACTCGACAAAGCCTTTCAGGATTCACGAGAGAGGCGATCGCTTCAACAAGGAGCGGCGAGCAAGGATAGAAACAAGCCGCACTAAGCAAAAATTGGCCGTAACCAAGCCATCCATCAAGAGCAAACCCTCACGGATTCAACCGCATGCCGACCAGCCCCACCGGCTGCGACCTCACTCAGCCCAATCGTCACCTTGGCGACAGCTGTCACGCCCCCTGCGGAAGGAGCGACAGCCGGCACCGGCGGCCCGCGTGACCACCTCGGCCGCCGCGCCAGTTCCCGCCTCCCGTGTTCACTACCAGCCGTCCGGTCGTTCGATTGAAGCCATGCATCCGCCGCCTCCACCCACCCCCCACTCGCCGAAGCGGCGTGGCATGCATCACGTCACACCGTCCGGCCGCTACAGCATATTCATTCCCATATGGCATTAAAAAGGGCATCCATATTTCATGGGACATACGCGGGATCGCGTGGCTAACGTAGCGTCAGAGATGCCACTGACCTGCGGGAAACGAACAAATGAGCGACAGCCTCCGGAGCCGGGTGCGCAGGTTCGAATCCTGCCGGGGGCACTTCGCGAGAAGTGCCATGAAGGCGCTGGCCAGCAGAAATGCGGGTCAGCGCCTTTTTTGTGCCGGTCGGAGGGCATTCGGCGGCGCCCCCGGCCGCGGGCAGCGGGAAGGCCGGTCGGCCGCCGGCCCCACGCATCGCCCTCTCGCCCTCCCCCCTTTCCCTCCCCGCCCCCTCCCCCCGGACGACTCCAGGCCCGCCCGAGTCGTCGTCCAGCGGGGTGCGTCAGGGTCGGTGCCCGATCATCGGCACCAAGAAGGAGGCAGGATGCTCACCCAGACTCCCCGGAGGACCGGGCTCGTCTCTCGGTCGGCGGAACTGGCCGAACTGGCCCGCCATCGGGCCCTGGACGCGGAGGACCAGCGGCGGCTGACTCCGGATGTGGCCGAGGGGATACTGCGGGCCGGGTTCGCCCGTCACTTCGTGCCGGCCCACCTGGGCGGCACGGAGGGGACGTTCGAGGAGTTCAACGAAGCCGTCGCCGCGGTGGCCGCGGGGTGCGCCGCCACCGCGTGGTGCGCCTCCGTGGCGTCGAGCCTGGCCCGGATGGCGGCGCTCCTGCCGCGGGAGGGGCAGGAGGAGGTGTGGGCCGAGGGGCCCGACGCCTTCGTGGTCGGCTCCCTCTCCCCCGTCGGGCGGGCCGTGCCGGCGCCGGGCGGCTGGCTGCTCACCGGTTCCTGGGCGTACATCAGCGGGGTCGACCACTCCGACTGGGCCGTGCTGGGGGCCGTCGTGCCCCGGAGCGGGGACGCTTCCCCGGGGGCGCCGGCCATGCGCCTGTTCGCGATCCCGCGCCGCGACTACGCGATCAAGGACACCTGGATGGGTTCCGGTATGCGCGGGACCGGCAGCAACACCCTCGTCGCCGACGAGGTGTTCGTCCCCGACCGGCGCAGCATCGAGCGGCAGCGCCTCTTCGACGGGCAGCCCGTGGCGTCGTCGGCCGACTGCCACACCGTGCCGATCCAGGCGGTCAACGGGCTGTCGTGCGCGCCCACCGCGCTCGGCGCGGCCCGTGAGGCGTTGCGGCTGTGGACCGCGGACACCGCGCAGCGGCTGGAGCGCGGCGCGGGACGGCCGGGGGTGCCCGGCCCGGCGCTCGGCACGTACGAGACGGTCCTGACCCGCGCCGCCGGGGAGATCGACGCCGCCGGGCTGCTCCTGGACCGGGCCGCGCGGCTGGCGGACGAGGGCGGGCGGATCACGCCCGAGGAGACGGCGCGCAACGTGCGCGACTACGCGCTGTCGACCGAGTACCTGGTGAACGCCGTCAACCGGATGTTCGCCACCGCCGGGACGTCGGGCCACACCACCGACAGCCCGTTGCAGCGCGCCTGGCGCGACGTCAACTCCATCGCCACGCACATCGCGTTGACCTTCGACCCGGCCGCGACGCTGTACGCGTCCCGCGCGTTCGGACGCTGATCCGGCGTGCTTCCGGCGCGGCGGCGGCGTCCCCGTGACGCGGCCGCCGCGCCGCGCGCTCCCGTGCCGTCGCGGGGGCGCCCATCGTTCACCATCCAGGTTCCGAACCCAGGAGGCAGCACCATGACCACCGTCCCCACCCGGCGCCTGGGCGCACTCGAGGTGTCCGCACAGGGCCTGGGGTGCATGGGCATGAGCCACGGCTACGGCGCCGTGGACGACGCCGAGTCCCTCGCCACCCTGAACCGCGCCCTCGAACTGGGCGTGACGTTCTGGGACACCGCCGACTTCTACGGCTCCGGGCACAACGAGGAGCTGATCGGGCGGGCCGTCGCCGGGCGCCGCCACGAGGTGGTGCTGGCCACCAAGTTCGGCTTCGCCAACCGGCTGGGCGAGCCCACCCGCGTGCGCGGGGACGCGGCCTACGTGCGGGAGTCCTGCGACGCCTCGCTGCGGCGGCTCGGGGTCGACCACATCGACCTGTACTACCAGCACCGGGTGGACCCCGACGTGCCCATCGAGGAGACCGTGGGCGCCATGGCCGAGCTGGTGCGGGCCGGGAAGGTCCGCCACCTGGGCCTGTCCGAGGCGGGCGCGGCGACGATCCGGCGGGCGCACGCGGTGCACCCGATCGCCGCCCTGCAGAGCGAGTGGTCGCTGTGGTCCCGCGACCTGGAGGCGGAGATCGCACCGGCCTGCCGGGAGCTCGGCATCGGCCTGGTGCCGTACGCCCCGCTCGGGCGCGGCTTCCTCACCGGCCGGTACCGGTCCGTGGACGGGCTCGCCGCGAGCGACGTGCGGCGGGGCCACCCCCGTTTCGCGGACGGCAACCGCCAGCGGAACCTGGCCGTCGTCGCGGCGCTGACCGCCCTGGCCGACGCGAAGGGCATCAGCGCGGGCCAGCTCGCCCTGGCCTGGGTGCAGCACCGGGGCGAGGACACCGTCCCGATCCCCGGCACCCGGCGGCAGCGGTTCCTGGCGGAGAACGCGGCGGCGCTCGCGGTGCGGCTGTCCCCCGAGGACCTGGCCGCCATCGAGGTCGCGGCCCCGCCCGAGCGGATCGCCGGCACCCGCTACGACGAGGTCGGGCTCAGCTTCGTCAACCGCTGAGCCGCGCACGGGCGGTCTCGGCGGCACGGGCGCATGTGAGATCTTCATGTGCGCCCGTGCCGGCGTCACTGGCTGGGCCCGCCGCCCGACTGCGATGCTCGATCCATGGAATTCGGAGTTCTCGGACCGCTCGAAGCGCGTATGCGCAACACATCCGTAGTGCCGACCGCGGGCAAGCCCCGCCAGATCCTCTCGCTGCTCGCCATCCGGGCGGGCCGCGTCGTGCAAGTCGAGACGCTGATGGCCGAGGTGTGGGGCGCGGCCGTGCCGCGCAGCGCCGCCACGACGCTCCAGACGTACATCCTGCAACTGCGCCGCAAGCTGAACGAGGCCGGGGCGCAGGAGTCCGGCCGCGGCGCCAAGGACATCCTCACGACCTGCTACGGCGGCTACCGGCTGACGCCGGACGAGTTCACCCTCGACCTGCACAGCTTCCAGCGGCTGGTCCGCCTCGGCGGGCGGGCGCTGGCGGAGAACGACATGGCGGCCGCGACCGGGCACCTGAGCAGCGCCCTGGACCTGTGGCGCGGCCCGGCCCTCTCCGACGTGCCGGTCGGGGAGGTGCTCAGCACCGAGGTCATCGGGATGCAGGAGGAGCGCGCCTGGGCCCTGGAGATGCGGTTGGACGCCGACCTCGGTCTGGGGCGGCACGCGGAGATCATCGGGGAGCTGCGGATGCTCGTCAGCCGCCAGCCGCTGCACGAGACCTTCTCCGCCCAGTTGATGACCGCCCTGTACCGGGCCGGCCATCCATGGCGCGCGCTGGACGTCTTCCAGTCGCTGCGCCGGTCGCTGATCGAGGAGTTGGGGGTGGAGCCGTCGCCCCGGTTGCAGCGGCTGCACCAGGCCGTGCTGGCGAACGACCCGTCCATGGAGGCCCCTCTGGGCGCTCCCTGCTCCGCGCCGCATGTGCTCACCGCCTGAGGGCCCTCCCGCGGTCCCTGGCGGGAACGCCCTCAGCCCGCGCCGTCCGCGTGCTCCGGCCGGCGACCCGCTCGAAGCGACGAAGCTCCTGGTGGAACGGGGCCCCTTCCGGGGCCTCCCGTTCCACCAGGAGCTTCGCGCGTTCCGGCCGTCGCCCGCACGGCCGCCCGCACCGGCCCCGCGGCGGGGCCGGTGCGGGCGGCCGGCGGCTCAGACCGCCTGGTCGTACGCGACGGAGCGGGACCGCACCTGGAACGCCTCGCCGGCCACGTCGAGGACGTCGTGGATGACGATGCTGACCCCGAGCTCCGGCTGCTTGCCGCGGGGGGTCTGCACGATCAGGGCGTAGACGGTGGAGGTGAGGCTGCCGTCGTCCTGCGGGACGAGCGTCAACTGGTTGAAGTAGTGGCGCAACTGGGTGGGGTTGCCCTCGAACTGCTTGGCGAAGGCGTGGAGCTCCCGCAGGATGGCCGCGCGGCCGACCGCCGGCTCCTCGCCGGGGGTCAGCGCGAAGCTGCCGTCCTCGGTGAAGGTGTCGGCGTGCTCCTCGAACCGTCCGTTGTCCAGTGCCTGCATCTGGTGGGCGTAGAAGTGCTGCACCTGGGCGTAGAGATCGCTGCTGACGACCGGGCTCATGGCGGGGGCCTCTCGTGTGGTGGGGCGGTGTTGACATCAGCACGATGTCCCGGAGGGCTAGAGCCGTCCTGGAGTCCGGACGGGGCCCGGGGGGGGGGGGGGGGGGGGGGGGGGGGGGGGGGGGGGGGGGGGGGGGGGGGGGGGGGGGGGGGGGGGGGGGGGGGGGGGGGGGGGG